>QMLL01000047.1 GCA_003646715.1 Deltaproteobacteria bacterium | reverse complement strand
TGTTTCTAACACTTCCACCAGCATCTACCTCAAAAAGGGAAACCTTCCCCGAGCTATCGAGAAAGGTTTAAGTAATACTCTTTCTCACATGTAATGGAGCGGGCAACGGGATTCGAACCCGCGACACCAAGCTTGGGAAGCTTGTACTCTACCAGCTGAGCTATGCCCGCTCTACCAACTTTCGTGCCTTTAACCACCTCAGTTCACCGTAATAATAAAAATTTTTCTGTAGAGAGTCAAGATTTTTGTGGAATCTCTCTACGTTATATTTATTCCCATTTGCTTGTTGCTTTCTTCAAACTATCTTGACTTAAATTCTATCTGATGATAATAAAATATTAAACGAGGCGGCATAGCCAAGTGGTAAGGCAGCGGTCTGCAAAACCGTTATTCACCGGTTCGAATCCGGTTGCCGCCTCCATGATTGAAACAGTAAGTAAAGGTTGAGGGAAAACTCTCAGCCTTTTTTGTTTTGTATAAAATTATAACATACGATAGTATATTATTTTGAGGTACGAATAATATAATATTCGGAGGTTTATCCTTGGTTGAAAACAGATCCGGTTTTACTCCCGCGGATGCGAGAGCCATATACAAGTTTGTTTCGGAATATCTTTACTTCAGCAGGCCTGATCTGATTATTGACGACAAGTTGTTTAACTCAACTCTCCTTTTTGCTCTCCTTACCGCTCTTGTTCAAGGAAAAGCCATCATAATAGGTGAACCGGGCCTTGGAAAAACCACCGCTGCGGAATTTATCAGTTCCCTGGTCTATCGTCTACCTATTGGTACAATCTGGTCCGGGACCCTAGGAGGACACCCTGAACAAACAGAAGAGAAAATAGTTGGCAGACCAGACCTGGCAAAACTGAATGCCGGGCGCGAGGAGGTAGTGTGGACTAACTTTGCTCAACTACCAGTGAAGATCGTGGATGAAATTAACAGACTTCCAGAAACCAAACAGAGTCTCATTTTGGACGGTATCGATCGTGGGCACTGGGAATACCTCAACGAAATGATTCTAAACGATGAGCATTGTCTTTTCGCTACAGCCAATTATCAAGACAGGGGAACCGGTACTATAATAGCTCCCTTACTGGACAGATTTGATGTGATGGTTGAGTCCAAGCATCCCGGCCCAAATCTGGCTTTTTCCATCACTGAGATTAACCAAAAAAATGAAATTCTAAGGCATTCAGGCTGCGAGGAAAATTTGCAGACAATACTCCGCCAAAGGCTCCCTTATCATGAAAAAATTGCAGGGCTTGACCAGAACTGCGATGAGTTTGCAGCCTATATAAAAGATAAGTACGGTTTACGATTGCCAAACCGCTCCGAAAGACAGGATTTATTGGAATCTATTCATTCTCTTCGCTTTGATATTGATTCAGACGCATATTCAAGGTTTTTGATTGCAGAGCTCTGCTTTTGTAACCAGTATGGCCAAAAACGCTCCAATGAATTATGTGATGACTCGTGCCACTATGCCGGTTATCTCTGCCGGGAAATCAAAAACTGCATATCAAACCGTTTTCCCGTGTCTTTAAAAGTATATTCGCAGGCACTGGGATGGTTGCTGGAAAAAGAAGCGGTGGACCTTGAGGTTCTTAGAGCAGTGGCTCCGTACACCCTAGCACATCGCATTCAGTGGCGCGATGATGTTGTTGCTTTCCATCAAAACAAATGCAGGATGGATCCCTTGCCGATATACCTGGCTAAAGAGGCAGTAAGGAAAGTTTACCGCAGGTATGTTGAACAAAATGAAGAAGTTAAAAGAGCTCTAGGAATGGCCTGCAAGGCATTTGAAACCAACAACAGCGAAACTGAAATTAAAGGGGATCATCCGCTGTTTCATGAAATACAAAAGGATCTGAATGGAATTAGAAACAGGTGATGTAAATTGTATTAGTTAGCGACACTAAAATCTATCTTTCCTCTCGAAATATATTCCATCTCCAGTGACAGGTCAGGTTTATACGTGTAAGCGGTTAGTTTTTTCAACTGTTCTTTTATTCTTTTGCTGTCCTGTAGATGGCAAGTGGAGAGGATTTGATCTATTTCCTGCTCCAGTGTTTCCGGTTGCTGCCCGTTTCCCTTTATAACGAATATCTTCTCATGGTCGGAGACGATAACCTCTTCGTCTTTCCCGACAAGCTCTTCGTGCAGCTTTTCACCGGGACGAAGGCCTATGAACTTTATATCTATATCTTCATACGGTTCGTATCCGCTGAGCCTTATAACGTCCTCTGCAATATTCAGTATCTTTATGGGTTTCCCCATATTAAGAACGAAAATCTCACCGCCCTTTCCCATGGCACCGGCCTGCAGTATCAACTGGCATGCTTCAGGGATAGACATGAAGTACCTGGTTATTTCCGGATGGGTAACCGTAACGGGTCCACCTCTTTTAATTTGTTTCCTGAAAAGTGGTACCACGCTTCCGACACTACCCAACACATTGCCGAAACGAACCACCATGAACTTCGTTTTTGTTCTGGATTTTGAGGCATAGAGCTGGACAAGCTGCTCTGCAACTTTTTTTGTGGCTCCCATAACGCTGGTAGGATTTACAGCCTTGTCTGTAGAAACCAGCACGAATCTCTCAGTTCGAAACCGTTCAGCAATCTGCAAGAGGTTTCGAGTTCCACCGATGTTGTTTTTAACAGCCTCCCAGGGGTGCCTCTCCATCATAGGCACGTGTTTGTATGCTGCTGCATGAAAAATGACCTCTGGGTGATAAGAACTGAATGTCTTGAAGAGTTCTTCAGTATTCTGTATGTCTCCCAAAATAGGTATTACGGGAAGATCAGGAAAGTGATGGTTCAGTTCGATCTCAAGGTCATAAAGAGGGCTTTCGGCGCGTTCGAAGAGAATTAAATGTTTCGGTCTGAATTTGGCTATCTGCCTGCAGAGCTCTGATCCAATAGATCCCGCAGCACCGGTTATAAGAATATTTTTCCCAACAAGGCTATTAACTATCTGTTCTTCGTCAAGCTTAACCGGTTCCCTGCCAAGCAGGTCCCGGTATGCGACTTCTCTGACGCTGTTTATGGATATCTTGCCATCGATAATTTCAGTAAGAGTGGGGACTATTTTAAAATCTACTCCCGCCTTTTTGCAGTCTTCAACTATCTGGCGCATTTTTTTGTGAGTCGCAAAAGGTATAGCAATCAGGACTTCGTTTACGTTGTAGCGGGCAGCAATTTCCGTGAGAATAGTTGTATCTCCCAGGACCGGAACCCCGTGGAGAAGTTTGTTTGCTTTCTTTGGGTCATCGTCGAGGAATCCTATCGGTTCATAGTTCATTCTTGAACTTGCCCTGATACCTCTGAGGAGCCTTTCTCCTGCGTCTCCTGCGCCAATGATTAGGAGTCTCTTCGCTTTCGGATTTCTCTTGATGCCGCTCAATAACTGTGACCATGGGTTCAGATTATCGCTTTCCCCATTTTTGGAACTCTGCCAGTGGTACCATCTTATGAAAAGCCGTAATCCACCAACCAGTATAACCGTTAGACACCAGTCTATAATTACTATGGAACGAGGTGAAAAAACCCTCATCTGGAAAATTGCAAAAGTGATCAAGAGCGATGAAAAAGTAGCAGCTTTAATCAGGTTTAGCAGGTCAACTATTCCGGTGTACCTCCACATGCCTCGGTAAAGATTAAAGAAGTAAAAGAAAAACATTTTGACAAGAATGACAATAAGAATGGTTTGCTTAATGGAGTAAATGACCTGAGGATCATCCAGATTAAAATTAAATCGAAGAAGGAAAGCGCCGATGTAAGCGGTTGCAATGAGGAATATATCAGTTGCGATAATTATGTAAGAATTGCGGCTTGGCAGATACGCAAAGTGATTTTTAAGCCAGCTTTTCATTTTTAAGTACCCTAGTTGGTGTATCTTTGGTGACCCCTTGCCCTAAACACTAGTTTATACTTCAAAATTATGTAAAAAGCTAGTAGAAAAGCTGGAGAAAAAACGATATTCGCGATATTTTTTGAAAAAGTGCACGACATAGTTCCTCAAGGAGCTGGATTATCTGTATTTAAGGTGAATTAGAGAAGTTAAAGTAATATGGTATTTTGAGTTTTCATATAGAAGCCTGTTGAAACACAGATTCAGCAGGCTAATCCAAATGAGGGAACTATTACCGCTAGTTGGATTGTGGGTACAGCAACACAAGGTGTGTAAACCAAGTTTCTTCTGAAAGTCAAACAAAGATTCTAAGAACAATTGTCCACATCACGGAAGGAGTGCTGATGGTTTTCTATGAACCTCCAGAACCCTTATACAGAGACCGTCAACATGCCGGGAGTGTTCTGGCCGAACGATTAGAAGAGTTCAAAATAGATGACATGGCCATTCTCGCAATACCAAACGGTGGTGTTCCTGTAGCAATACCGATTGCGATTAAGCTTGAAGCTCCTCTGTTTTTGATGATAGTTAGAAAGCTTCAATTTCCGGATAATCCGGAAGCGGGTTTCGGAGCTTTAACTTCAGATGGTTTCCTGTTGTTAAATGAGAGATTAGTGGAATATTCGGGGTTGACCAAGGCAGATATAGAAATGCAGAAAAAAAAGGCAATGGCAAGCATCAACAAGAGGCTACAATTTTTTGGGAAGTGGTCTCAAGTCGATTCCTTGAAAGATCGCTCAGTGGTACTGGTGGATGACGGTCTAGCTTCCGGTTTCACGATGCTTGCTGCCGTTCGTTCTGCGAGAAGCCAGGAAGCACGCCGGATCATAGTGGCTGTCCCTACTTCCTCTATGAGTGCTTTCAGGCGCTTGGAGAAGGAAGTAGACAGGGTTGTATGTCCTCATGTTAGTCGTTTGCCCGTATTTGCGGTGGCAGACGCTTATAAAAACTGGTATGACGTGGACGAAAATGAAGTAAGACAAATGCTAGAAGAACTGGAGCGAGATAGGTAGCAAATGATATCGTTTTCTGGTGTTACCAAGAGCATAGGCAAAACGGACATTCTGAGAAACGTGAGTTTTCATTTACGTCCGGATGATCGCGTTGGTCTGGTTGGAGTAAACGGAGCCGGAAAGACAACTATCTTCAGGTTGATACTGAGAAAAGAACTGCCCGATAAAGGTTCTGTTTCCGTGAATAAACACCTGCGAATAGGTTATTTGCCACAGGACATTCTTGAACTCAAGGGTAAAACGGTAATTGAACAGGTTCTGGATATTTCTGATGATCTAAAGGAGATTGAGAAGGAACTTGAAGAAATTGATAAGCGGCTTTCCGGATCAATTTCCGAGAATGAAGCTCTTGCCCTTGCTGAAAGGCAGGGCTATCTCCTGGAAGAATTCGAAAGAATGGGAGGATATGACCTAGAAGCCAGAGCTCTTAAAATATTGGCCGGACTGGGTTTTGATGATGACAAGTTAGAGCTTCCGGTAGAAAATTTGAGCGGCGGATGGATCATGCGAGTGGCGCTTGCGAGAATTCTTCTAGCAGAACCTGATTGTCTGCTTCTTGATGAACCGACAAACCATCTTGATATGGAGTCATTGCTCTGGTTTGAAAGCTATCTTGCAAGTTTTAGATCCGCTTTCATATTGATTTCCCACGACCGGGTTTTCTTGAACAACGTCGTGAGGAGGATCTTTGAACTAGAAAATGGGTCTCTTTACATTCACGAAGGGAATTATGATTTTTATATTGAAAAAAAACAGGAAAGAATAAATCATTTACTCGCAGAATATAAGACTCAGCAGGCTAGAATCCGGCAGATTGAAGAATTTATTGCCAGGAACAGAAGCAGGAAAGATAGGGCACGCCAGGTTCAGAGCAGATTAAAAATGCTCGAAAACATGCCCAAGATCGAACTACCGAAACAGGCAGGAACCATTCATTTCGAATTACCTACTCCTGACAGGGGGCCTCAAACCCTTGTAGCGCTAAAAGATGTTCCAAAGCAATTTGGTAAGCGAAAGCTTTTTCGTTCCCTTAACCTGACCATTGAAAGGGGAGATAGGATTGCTTTCATAGGGCCGAATGGTGCCGGCAAGAGCACTTTACTCAAGTTAATTGCCGGTGTTGTTCCTGTGGACGACGGAGAGCGAAAGTTGTCTCATGGCGTGAAAATCGGTTATTTCTCACAGCATCAACTCGAGAACTTGAATCCCGAAAATACGGTACTTCAAGAAGTATTGCACGTTGCAAAAGATATTTCACACGGGGTTGTCAGATCATTGCTGGGGGCATTTCTATTTCGTGATGACGACGTGTTTAAGCTTGTCAAGGTATTAAGTGGTGGGGAACGAAGCAGGTTAACTTTATGTAAGTTATTGCTCTTACGGCCTAATCTCTTGCTCCTTGATGAACCCACCAACCATCTGGACATTCCATCGAGAGATGTTTTGGAAGAAGCTCTTCTAAATTACGAAGGGACAATTTGCCTGATTACCCACGACAGACATCTAATAAATAAAGTCGCAAATAAGATTCTGGTGGTGCACGATGGCACGGCCGAACTTTTTCCCGGCAACTACTCTGACTACGAAAGGCTGTGGAAAAAGAGGCTGTGGTCAGGGGAGTCAAGAGATAAAACTGGAGACAAAAAGGTAACTGGACGAAAAAAGAGTGTTGATCGGAAAGAGCAAAAGAGGCTGGAAGCAGAACGACGTAATCGGTTCTACAAGGTGAAAAAGCCTCTTTTAGAGGAATTGGAAAAGCTAGAGGAGAAGCTTGGTGAGCTTAATGAATTGCTGGATAAATTAAGCAAACAGCTGGCCTCTCAGGAAACTTACGAGCAACCGGACCTTTTTCGAGAACTGCACCAGGATTACCTCAAAACCAAGTCTAAAATTGACAAATATACTGCCAGGTGGGAAGAAGTGGCATTGAAACTAGAGGAACTGGAAGAAGAGTTCATGAGGGGAGATAACAATTTACAGGAGCCTGCTACGAAGTAGAGAGTTCTCTTGATGCGTTCTTCTATTGACGTATTCCCCTTTCATGTTCTTCAACTCTTTTTAGTTTTACAATTAGTCTTTCGTTGTTGGGAAACAGATTGAGCGCTTTATCGATCGTTTCTCTGGCCCTGGTTACATCTCCCTTAATCAAGTATAGTTCCGTTTGAAGTTCCCAAAAAGGTGCCTGGTGGGGTTCACGTTTGATTCTTCGCCACATCAGAAATATAGCTATGGTGGCACCTATCTTATAGAAAAAATTTTTAACACCATTCCACATGCTAATTTCTCAGCATCCCCAGAGGTTTGTAGCGATGATGTTTCAGTGTAAAACCACGATCTCTAGCTTCAATCCAGTAATTTCTGCATTGTTTCTTGTGATCCTGATTATCCATGCAGATAAAATTTACGCTTTCTTCGAATTGTGACACAAAGTCCAGAGCACATTCACGGCTCATGATCAATACTTCGCTGTCCGGGATTTTACTTTCCTCAGTGAGAATGTGTACCGGAGTTAAGATGTCATCGGTTTCGGGATAACCGATTGCATGGGGGATGAAACTTCTTTGGTTGAAAACCCATAGGAGGTAATCTAGATCTTGTGCTTCAATATGCTCGGAGACAACTATCTGTATCTTCTTCCCAGCCAAATAAAATTTCTCGACCCAATAACAAAGGCATTTACTTTTCTCGGATTCCTTGGTTTCCACAAAGTGTATCACAGGCATAATTCAGCTGGAACAGTCGGTCAAGCAAAAGTATTTATATTTTCCCCGGGCTGCTTCTTAGATTTTTCTAAAGCAGCCCAAGAATTTGGTACTTTGATATTTATCTTTGTTTTAAGATGTTTCTGGCAATTACAAGGCGCATGATTTCGTTTGTGCCTTCATAAATTTGCGTGATTTTTGCATCTCGCATGTGTCGTTCCATGGGGTAATCTTTACAGTACCCATAACCACCCAGTATTTGAACCCCTTCTACTGCTGCCCACATGGCTGTATCAGAGGCGAAAAGTTTTGCCATGGCAGCTTCTTTTTCATATCCACGGCCGTTGTCTTCCAGCCATGCTGCCCTCAGTGCAAGGAGTTCTGCGGCATCAAGCTTGGTAGCCATATCGGCTAGTTTCCACTGTATTGCCTGAAATGACGAGATCGGCCTGCCGAACTGTTCTCTGGTTTTTGAGTATTCGATTGCTTCTTCAAGAGTGGCCCTTCCGATGCCAATTGCCTGTGCAGCAATGCCGATTCGGCCACCATCAAGAGTCGTCAACATCTGTTTAAAGCCTTCACCAGGCTTTCCCAGCAGGTTTTCTTTAGGAATTCTTGCGTCTTCAAAAACCAGCTCAGCGGTTCCGGAAGCTTTGATACCCAATTTTTCCTCAAGGGTTCCCACGCTAAAACCTTTTGTGTTTTTAAGATCCACCACAAAAGAGCTTATTCCCTTGTAACCCTTTTCCTTGTCTGTTACTGCAGCCAGCACGCAGTAATCGGCCACGTTACCATTAGTTATGAACTTCTTTACACCATTAATGACCCATTCGTTGCCGTCGAGAACCGCAGTGGTTCGCATTCTCGCCGGATCTGATCCGGCCCCTGCCTCCGTGAGGCCATAACATCCAAGGGCTTCACCGCTGGCCACAGGTGTTAGGAACTTCTTTTTCTGTTCTTCGGTCCCGAATGCATACACGGGAAAATTGTACAAGCTGTTGCACACACTCATAATGACGCCACAGGATGCACACGCTTTTGATATTTCAATTAGTGCAAGAACGTAGCTGACGTAGTCCATTCCGCCGCCACCATATTCTTCCGGTATAGTGATGCCCATTAGCTTGAGTTCACCCATCATCTTACAGATTTCTTCAGGGTGCTTGTGAGTTCTATCCAGTTCCGCTGCTACTGGTTTGATTTCCTGTTCGGCGAAGCGGGCTGCCATTTCTTTTACCATTTTCTGTTCTTCTGTGAGCTCGAAATTCATTTTTCCTCCTTTGGTACGTTACTTCTGATGTCAGTTACTTATCCAGGGAACCAGTAAAGTTGGGTTGTCTTTTTTCGATGAATGCCTCGACACCTTCTTTTGCATCTTCGCTGGAAAACGCTACTGCAAAGGCATCCACTTCCATGGCACATCCATGTCTCAAGTCAACTGCCAATCCCTTATGAATAACCTGCTTAATTCCTCTTAGTGCGACTCTGCTCTTGCTTGCCAGCAAATTTGCGACATCCATAGTTGCTTCCATTAGCTGGTGTTGAGGTATTACCTGGTTAACCAGGCCGATTTCAAGAGCTGCCTGAGCATCTATCATGTCGCCGGTGAGACAAAGTTCAAGAGCGCGAGCTTTACCAACAAGGCGAGATAGCCTTTGAGTTCCGCCAAAACCGGGAATAATTCCCAGATTAATTTCAGGCTGGCCGAACCTAGCGTTGTCTGACGCATAGATAAAGTCACAACTCATAGCCAGCTCACATCCGCCTCCAAGTGCAAAGCCGTTCACACAGGCAATAACCGGAATTGG
>QMLL01000046.1 GCA_003646715.1 Deltaproteobacteria bacterium | reverse complement strand
TACCTCTACAGTTTGCCGATGCAAACGAATTGAAAAAACTCTTAACGCCCCTGGTTTCCAGGCAGGGGCTGATTGCCAGTTACCCACCTGCCAATACCTTAATCCTCACTGATTACCAGTCAAACATAAACCGCCTGGTCAGGATAATAAAAGATATTGACGTTTCAATTCATGATGTCCGTTTTTCTGTTGTTAAATTGAAATATGCGTCTTCTGAGAAGCTTGCCAGTAAGTTGACGCAGCTTTTGCAAGCAAAGGTTCAGGGTAGAAGAAAACTGGGTAAGTATCAAACTATGGCAAAAATAGTACCCATTGACAGGATTAATGTTTTGGTAATCGTGGGTACCCCGAACGAGACGAGGAAGATAAAAGAACTGATAAAAAGGCTGGATGTGCCCACTCCCACGGGTAAAGGCAATGTACATGTTTACTACCTTGAACATGCAGATGCCGAGGAACTGGCCAAGGTGCTTACGGATATCTCTGGTGGTAAATCTGCAAAGGCCAAGGGTGAAAAGCCGATAATGGCATCTAGTGTTAAAATAGTTGCTGATAAAGCCACCAACAGCCTTGTCATAACTGCCGATCCGTCCGACTACCAGACTCTTTTACAGGTTATCAAGAAGCTAGATATCCCCAGACACCAGGTTTTTGTGGAGGCCCTCCTGATGGAAGTTTCCACGGACCTTGAAATATCTCTTGGAGTCGAATGGCAAAGTTTCAACAGTGCCTCCGTATCGGGGAAAGAGGGTCTGGTGTTTGGAGGCAGTAACGCTTCTAATATAGGCAGAATGACAAGATTGGTTCACCAGGGAATAGCGCCTGCCCTGGGTGAGGGATTAACTCTAGGGATCGTCGGTGAAACAATAAGTTTTGCCGGAATGAATTTCCCATCATTGTCAGCACTCATCAGAGCTATGAGAAAGAGAAATGACATTAGAATTCTCTCAACACCTCAATTATTAACCACTGATAACGAAGAGGCTACCATAATCGTCGGCAGAAACGTGCCGTATGCCACCAGGATAGATGAAGGTACCGAAACAACGTCCCGGGCTATTCGTACATTTGACTATAAAGATGTCGGTGTCACACTGAAAATAGTGCCGCACATAAATGAAAATCGCTACGTTCGCATGAAGATTACGCAAGAAGTCACGAGATTAATTCCTGGTATAGGAGATGAAGAACTTGCGCCCACCACCCTTAAAAGGTCTGCTGAGACTACAGTTGAAATTAAAGATTCTTATACAATTGTAATTGGTGGCTTAATAGGAGATACTTTGACATATGGAAGAACATCAACTCCTTGTTTGGGTGATGCACCGGGACTGGGGTGGCTATTCAGTGTAGAGGACACCACTAACCGGAAAACGAACCTTCTGATCTTTATATCACCCCATATAATTACGAATCCTCAGGAAGCGAAAGAATTTACCAGGGAAAAGAAAAAGTACATCGACAAACTTGAAGAGAAATCTTTTGAAGAGATGGGTTCTAAATGGTATATGAAGTAAAAAGACGGGAAGCCCCCTGGGCTTTTCTTTACCTGTTTCCGGAAACGGACGTATATTTTATATATAATGATGAGAGCTCTTGAAAATATACTTGTCGAAGATTTTCATATACTTCCTGAATCTCTTGAAGAAGTGAGAAGGATTCAGGAAGAGAAGAAAAAAGACTTCTGGGAAGCAGTATTACAAGCCAACCTGCTGGATGAAAGCCAGCTTATAGAAGCTCTTGGCAAGCAGTGGAGCATCCCCGTAATTGATAAAATTACAGATGATCAACTTGATGTCACTATCACCGAAAAATTCCCAATTCAGTACCTGAGGCTCCACAAAATAGTTCCCATAAAATATTCGGATGACAGGACTGTTGTGGTTATAAGTAGCCCAAGGAGTATTTCTGCGGTTGATGACATTAGAATTATCCTGGAAATGGAAAATATCGATATTTTTCTTGCCCCGGAAAACGAGGTGCTTTCGGCAATAAACAGAACATACGACCAGGCCACTCATACGGCAGAAAGCGTGATAGCTGATATGGACAGTGACGAAAGTTCTGAAATACTTTCTCAGCTTGAAGAAACAGCCGATTTGCTGGATGACACAAGCGATGCCCCTATCATTCGGCTCGTGAATCTGATTCTTTCGCAGGCTGTTAAGTCAAGGGCAAGTGATATCCACATTGAACCATTCCAGCGGCATCTCAAGGTCAGGTTCAGAATTGACGGTATTTTGTATAATACCCTTTCGCCTCCGCGGCATATTCATTCTGCCATCGTTTCCAGGATAAAGATAATGGCAAGATTGAATATAGCGGAAAAACGGTTGCCCCAGGATGGCAGGATAGAAATTAAGATAGGCGATCGCCCCATAGATATCAGGGTATCAACCTTGCCCACGATATTTGGTGAGAGAGTTGTTCTACGATTGCTTGATAAGAGCGAATCACTGCTTCGTCTTGAGGAGTTGGGACTTTCAGACAAGCAACTGGATACTTTTCTGAAGTTAATCAGTCAACCAAACGGCATCATTCTCGTAACCGGGCCCACTGGAAGCGGTAAAACAACGACTCTGTACGCAGCGTTGAGCAGGATAAATTCTCCGGACAAAAATATTATTACCATTGAAGATCCCATCGAATACCAGCTTGACGGAATAGGTCAGATACAGGTGAATCCCAAGATAAACCTCACCTTTGCCACTGGACTCAGGTCAATTGTAAGACAGGATCCGGACGTAATACTGGTTGGTGAAATACGTGACCTTGAAACTGCTGAAATAGCTATCCAATCTGCCCTGACAGGTCACCTTGTTTTCTCGACCCTGCATACCAATGATTCTGCGGGTGCTATTACCCGATTAATAGACATGGGTATCGAGCCTTTCCTGGTTTCTTCTGCGGTGAATGCTATCCTGGCTCAGAGATTGGTGCGGGTAATCTGTCCTTTCTGCAAAGAAGAATATAATCCTCCGGTGTTTTCGCTAAAAGAAATCGGCCTTGATGATGAAGCTATCTCGGGAACAAAGTTTTATCGTGGCAAGGGATGCCCGGAATGCAGTCACACGGGGTTTAGGGGAAGAATGGGAATCTATGAATTGCTCATACTGGATGATGAAATTAAGTCACTCATAAGCCGCACTTCTGATTCAAACGATATAAAGAGAGAAGCCTTGAGAAAGGGACTTGTGACGCTCCGGCAAGACGGAGCACAAAAAGTTCTCGAAGGCTTTACAACTGTCGAAGAAGTTATTAGAGTTACCCAGGCCTAGTCCAGGAAAACTATTCTGGTTAAAAAAATCATGATACCCGATATCCAGGAATGTCTCAGGTTGATGACATCAACCGGAATGCTCGATAATATAAAAAGGCACAGCTTCGTGGTGGCAAAAGTAGCCAAGTATCTCGGACGGCTCCTATCCCTCTACGGTCATCCCCTCAATATCCGTCTAATAGAAGCTGGAAGCTTGCTCCATGACATCGGGAAAACCGAATCGTTAGTTACCGGGGAAAACCACGCAAAAAAAGGGGCAGAAATGGTTAAGAAGGTAGGATATGACGAGCTTGTGCCAATAATAGAGAATCATATAAGGCTCCTGGACGAAGAATTGGAAGAGCCTGTTGATGAAGTAAAGCTTGTGAATTATGCGGACAAAAGGGTGCTTCACGACAGAATAGTTACCTTGGAACACAGATTCGAAGATTTAAGACAACGTTACGGTAACACGCCGGAAAAAAGAGAATGGTTAACCGAGATGGAAAGGAAAATGAAAAAACTTGAAAGAAATATCTTTCAACAGTTACCGATCAGTCCTGATCATGTTTTGTATTTAAATAATGATTTCGGCTATAAAAAACTGAAAATTTAGCCTATGGGGGAAGTTATGAAAAAATTGACAGTAGCGCTTTTATGCGGGGGGGCTTCGGCAGAAAGGGAAGTTTCCCTGAAAAGTGGGCAGCAAGTTTATGAGGCTCTGGACAAGGACAAATATGAAGTGGTTAAGTATGATCCAAGAGATGATTTGCCAAAGCTCGTTAACGATGCTGACAAGATAGATGTGGCTCTTATCATATTGCATGGCCGACTGGGAGAAGACGGAACAATACAGGGGTTTCTCGAACTGTTAGGTATTCCCTATCACGGTAGCGGCGTTCTTGGCAGTGCTCTTGCGATGAATAAGATTGCTAGCAAGAAGCTCTACGAAAAAGAAGGCCTTCCCGTTTCACCTTACGTAGTTCTGGAAAAGGGGATGGAAAAACCGGTGAAAGTGGTGAGTAAATCCCTGTCGTTTCCCGTGGTTGTTAAGCCGGAGCATGAGGGTTCCAGCATCGGCTTGAGCATTGTGGACGACCCTTTAAAACTGGAAGATGCTCTTGAAATTGCATGGAAATACGACACAAAGTGCCTGGTGGAACAGTATATCGATGGTATTGAAATTACCGGTGCTGTTCTTGGAAACCGCAAGCTTGAAGCATTACCCTTAGTCGAGATAATTCCCGGAGATAATTACACGTTTTTTGACTATGAAGCGAAATATACTCCGGGAGCTACAAACGAGATATGTCCTGCCAGACTCGACGAAGCCACAACAAAAAAGGCCCAGGAGTACGCTATTAGGGCTCACAGAGCACTCTTTTGCAAAGGTTACAGCAGAACAGACATGATAGTGGCTGACGATAATATCTATGTTCTCGAAACCAATACGATTCCCGGTATGACCCAGACAAGTCTTTATCCTCAAGCTGCTGCCGCTGCAGGCATGTCATTTTCTCAGCTACTTGATAGACTCATTGAGCTAGCGCTGGAAGAAGGTTGAGAACCATGACCCCATCAAAGATAGAGAAACGCTTGTTTCTGGGTACCCGGGGCTGGACAGGGGATTATTTGAAGAAGGATTTTTATCCTCTGGCCATGAAACCCACTTATTACCTGAGATATTATGGTGCTCATTTCAATATGAGTGAGGTAGTGTCCACCTCGAAATCATTGCCCTACTCGTCAACAGTCGACCACTGGTATCTGAATTCGCCGGCCGATTTTCTTTTTTGCCCTCATCTGCCGCTTCACGAACTTGGTAGTGATACAACTGCAAAGAGCATATCCACCGAGCAGTTTGTAGATCGAATGAGG
This sequence comes from Deltaproteobacteria bacterium, assembly GCA_003646715.1. GTDB lineage: Bacteria > Desulfobacterota > Syntrophobacteria > B119-G9 > B119-G9 > B119-G9. Next base: position 4,302 of record QMLL01000046.1, on the reverse strand, counting down.
CTACTCAGGGGAAAACTGGGGCCGGTTATTCTAAACTTAGTAAGGGTGTCTTCCGAAACAGAAAAAAGAAAAGTCCTTGAACTTGCTGCTCGCCTGCCGGAAAGCTACAGGTTTGTGTTAGCGGGAGAAGGCAGGGGCTCTGTTTTTGAAAAGGAGGCAGAAAAAATTCTCGGTGCAAATAGAGTAACCATGGCCGTGGAACTTACGGTAAACGAGAAAGAATTTGAGAATACCGATGCTGGTTTCTTTGTCTACTGGTATTTGCACCTGGAAGAGCGTGTTAATAAAAAACTGGCTTCCCGGTTTGTGCCAATGCTGGGTGAACGCATCATTAGGTTAGTCTCGGAAAACAAATATGTTTTTCTGGTTTTGACGGCAAAAAGATATGAACCTATTGGGCTCGTAAGAGAACAACTGTGTAAATTCCTCAGTGACTGAGTTATAAGTGAGGTATGATTTTGATGCACAACTGGTTACTTTTTCGTTGTTTTTTTGTTTTCAAACCGTGGTCTTGGGGCGCCTACATTATCAAAAGCAGAATTGAAGTTCCTGTATAAGCTGTGGTAATTCTCGATTCTGTGCCACTTTTTCACGTATCCCTCCGGCAAACTATCCACAAGCTCTATGCCTTTCCATTGCTCGGGATTAGGGAATGCATAATAGGGGTACTCTTTAGGTACACCTCTAACAAATACAACTTGTGGTATGACCCACTCAAGACGAGCCAGATAAATCCTGTGCATGCCGTCGTTTATGATGTTCACTACTCTACCGTTTCTCTCTATGGATTCTTCCACTATTGGAGGAAGAAGATCAATGGGTTCGTCCGCTTCTTCAAACCATATTTTGATAAATCCGTTTAGAGCAAAAAGGTCAATGCCGTGTTTTTCAAGTTCCCATTTGAGTTTTCTTACCTTGTTTATTTCCTGAATGAGCACATATCTCTGAGCCGGATAAAGACACTCGGTTGAAATATATTCGAGCGAAATAAGTGCGTTTTTATATATATAGAGATCGGGATTTTTTAGCATGGTGATGTTACGGAGTCTCGAAATTAACTCTTCAGGAGAATGGTGAGCAATCTTTCTGATTTTCATCTTCCTCCTCCCGCAGACAGCTTAGTTTTTTTACCGGATGAGTATTCTCTCTAATGGCCGGGCATGTTATCAAATATAATCGCGCAAGAAAAGATAAAACCAGGACTAGCATTGCAGAATGAACACGAACTGAGTTGGGCTTCCAGTACTGGAGAACAGGTGCAATTTGAGAGGTGTGAGCAGAGGAAATTAGGAACTGCTGTTTAAGGCCTTCAGAGTTTTGCCGTTACAGGCGTAGATTAAACCCTTCAAAAGTGGAACCTTGTCAAACTCCACGCCATTGATTTCTATGGGTTCTTCTCTGGTTTGAACCATGTACTTGCCTCTGAACCAGCGGATTGTTGCCGGAAAGTGTAGTTCCTTGCCGAGTTTATCAAGGAAAAGTCCAAGGTTTATCCCTACTGGAGAAAGGATATGAAATACCTCGCATGCTTCCTGATAATCTGGCCATACCTTATCCATGGTAAGGTCAGAATCTGGCCACAACTTTTGCGGCGGATAGGGTGTGCCGAGTTTTAGGAGCAGGCACTTATTGTGTTTTCTGTAGAGGAGTCGGACAATCCCACCGACTAACAGCTCTCCCTCGGTATTTTCAATTTCAAATTTTTTCCCTGGTGGAATTAGCTCATATGTGGCTTCCCCTATTCGCTTATCACCAACCTGAGATATGATGTAAACACCGTTGGAACTGCCTTTATCCTCTACCCAGACCAGGTCATCTTCTATGCCAATTACTATTGCCTTGTCAGCTCCGGACATACTCTTGCATTGAATGCTAATATCCGCATTTTCCCTGGCCATGGTAAGTTGAGTTTGTGTATACCAGCAGACAGTACGACCATTAATGGCAAAGGTGAGCTGATTCCCCACCAATATCAGTTTTTCCTCGGTTTCGTTTGCTATTTTTGTGGCTTCCACTCCTTTAGGACATATACGCAGGGCCTTCTGGGCTATCAGCCACTTGAGACTGGTATCGGTTTCTTTCTCTGCTTCTTCTACAAGCTGCTGATATGTATTTACTTTTTCTTCCAGGGATTTTGCGCCGATTAATGCTTCGGGATGGTGCCAGATGGCCTGAGCTCGGTAAAAGTGGTTTAGCGCTTCGAGACAGTCTCCTTCTTCTTGATACCTTTTCCCGTTAGCTATAAAGGTATCCAGTTGTTCTATCAATTGTTCCAGGTCCTTTTTTAGCTTGATCAACGGGTCATCGTGCTGAATAAAGCCATCGAGGGTTGCCACAGCGGACTCGGCCATTTCGTGTCGCTGATACAGATCGTCTTCGTTCTTTATTCTTTTTATGTATGTTTCGCGAGCTCCAGTAACCAGCTCTTTTTTAAGCTTCGCTAATTTTTTTGTAATATCGGGAGTCGATAACCAGAAGGTTGACTGAAGCTTGTTAAGGGCTTCGGGATAATTTCTATTCTTGATTAGAGACACCGTTTCTTCTCGAAAGACTGAAAGATCTTCGGTCAGGCACTGGGAGATAAATTCTTCCAGTTCCATGAGCAACTTCTGGCTATGGCCAAATACGCTACAATATATTTTATAAGCCCACACAAGCTGGTTCTCTGTCTTTTCATCATATGGTCCGTTAATTAATTCTGGCCATATTTCTTCCATGTATTCCTGTACGTGTTTTTCATGTTCCTGCAGGATCGGATTGCTTTCGGGAAATACTGCCGAGTACTTGGCAATTGTGGCTGCCGCATGCAGGAGCTTAAGGGCTCTGCCCGTCTTCTTTGTCAGTTTAAGTGTGTTTAATATATCCTTGATTTTTTCTTCATCGATAACTACTTCCTTGCAAAACAGCGGTAATTCTTTCACGGGAGAAAAAATCTTGCCTCTCCGGATTCCGAGCGTGTGGGCAAGATCAAGAAGTGCAATGAACTCCAGGGCACGAATTAGTTTATCTGTGTATGATCCTTCGTACTCAAAGTACTTTCTTTGAAGTATAAGGAAAATTTCATCGAAATTTTCTCTGAATTTCCTATCCAGTCCTTCTATGATCACTTCTCGATTTTCGTCCGAAACAATGTGCACATTTTGAAATGTGCTGATTATTTCTTCCGACTCTAAGAGGCACCTGTATGCCAGGTATTCGTATTCTGGTTTTTTGCGGGACATCAGATCTCGCATTATTTTCCAGGTCTGGCGCAGAGACGTAAAACGAGGAAGAAAAATTATTTTGGGTTTTGTTATGCCGAATGTTCCCATCATAGTCCCGTCTTCACTTGAGAGAATTTTTAACCGAGCAAGTAAGCTCGCATTTGTTGAGCTAGCACTAGTATGCCAAAATGGAAAAACAACGGTCAAATTAATCTATTAATCGTTAGCCAGTAAGTCCGAGATATCTTTTGATTGGCAGTGAGTTTTTGAGATGGGATGATAGGGTGTTTTGGGGTGGATAACAGGGAAACGAGGCTGATGTGCGAATCTTAATATTTTTAATATGTTAGTTTATTGCGGAAAATAAGGTTGACAATTGATGGAAGAGGACTATAGACTTTGGTTAGTGGGGTTCGACAGTAGGGAAAGGCAGGGGCAAACATCGGCTATCTCTGATAGCCCATCCGGGAGTTATCCGCATTTGAATCGCAGAACCACACAGTTTCTGCTGATTTGCACAGCAGTACTGCCTGTTAATAGTTTGATATTTACTGTTTATCATAATTGATTATTCGGGTTTTTGGATTAGGTGTTGAAATCTGTTGGGAAATGGAATCTTAACCAATGGTGAATTTCCCTAAATTATAAAGGCTGAGAACATGGCGCTTAGGGGAAATATTGAGACGTTTTATCTGGCAAGCATATTACAGCTGCTATGTAATGACCGAAAAACCGGTGTTTTAAAGCTTAAGAGTGGGAATAAAAAAGTTGAGGTTTTTTTCAAGGAAGGGCAGATAGTTCACGCCACAGGCTCAGAAAAAGATATGAGGCTCGGGCATCTTTTGAGGACTCAGGGCGTATTGTCTGGTGAAGATCTTCAGAAGATGGTGGAACTTGCTGCCGAAAGCAATGAAAGTCTGGGGCGTATCCTGGTAAAAAAAGGTTATATTTCTTCTGATGCTCTGAAAAAATTTGTGCAACATCACGTTAAAGAGATCCTGTACAGCCTTTTTCTCTGGAAAAAGGGTGAATTTGAGTACGTTGACCAGCCGGTGGATCTGGGCAAAGAATGTCTCACCGATATAAATCCAATGGAAAT
>QMLL01000045.1 GCA_003646715.1 Deltaproteobacteria bacterium | reverse complement strand
TGACGAAGTCACTCGCAGAGTAATGCAGCTGGAAATTGAAGAGGCCGCACTGAAGAAAGAAAAGGACAAGGCGAGCCAGGAGAGGTTGAAAAACATCAGGAAAGAGTTAGAAGAGCTGCGCGCAAAAGCCGAATCCATGAAAGCTCAGTGGGAAGCCGAAAAACAGGCCATCAAGAAAGTGCAAGCTCTTCGTGAAGAGATCGAAAAGATCAGAAGAGAAATCGAAGAAGCGGAACGGAGCTACGCCTTAAACAGGGCTGCGGAACTCAAACATGGAAAACTTCCGGAACTGGAGAGACGGCTGGCCGCTGAAGAAGAACAACTGGCAAAACGCCAGGGCGAGGGTCGGCTACTCAGAGAAGAAGTAACGGAAGAAGAGGTAGCCGAGATCGTTTCCAGGTGGACAGGTATTCCTGTTACCAAGTTGATGGAAGGTGAAAGGGAAAAACTGCTCAAGCTCGATGAGATTCTCCATCAACGTGTCATCGGCCAGGATGAAGCAGTTCAGAAAGTAGCAGATGCCGTAATCCGTGCACGCGCTGGAATAAAGGATCCGAGAAGACCAATTGGTTCTTTTATATTCCTGGGTCCCACTGGTGTTGGTAAAACCGAACTGGCCAAAACCCTCGCGGAGGCTCTCTTCGATACCGAGGAGAATATGATCAGGATCGACATGAGCGAGTACATGGAGAAGCACACTGTAGCTCGGCTAATTGGTGCTCCTCCAGGATACGTGGGTTATGAAGAAGGTGGTCAGCTTACCGAGGCTGTTCGTCGAAAACCGTATAGCGTAATTCTCTTCGACGAGATAGAGAAGGCTCATAATGATGTTTTCAACATACTTTTGCAGATTCTGGACGACGGTAGGCTCACCGACGCCCAGGGACACACGGTAGACTTTAAAAATACCGTTATCATCATGACGAGCAATATCGGTTCTCACTACCTTCTTGAGGGAGTTACGGAGAAAGGCGAAATACCCGAGCATGTGCGCGAAAAGGTGATGGCAGAACTCAGGGCTCATTTCAGGCCTGAGTTTTTAAACAGGGTAGACGATATAATTCTGTTCAAGGCTTTAACTCTTGAAGAAGTCGAAAAAATTGTTGAACTTCTTGCGAAAGAAATTGCCAACAGGCTCAAAGATAGAGACATTAAGCTTGTAATCACCGATAGAGCACGCAAGTACATCGCCGAGAAAGGTTATGATCCGGTGTACGGTGCTCGACCTTTGAGAAGGTACCTGCAAAGAGAGCTAGAAACCAGGATTGCAAGAGACATAATCAGTGGTGCGATCATGGATGGCGCCACTATCACCGTTGATGTGGAAGACGATCAGCTTGTAATTCTTCACAAGAATCCGGAAGAATAAACGAGGAGGCCCCCTCCTGCAAAGGGAGGGGGCCTTTAATTGTTTTGACTAGAAAAACTTTCCAAAAGCCAGCGCTGCATACTTTGGATCAAAATTTGCCCTCAGTTGTCTCAACACAACCATATGCGATTTTTCTTCAGTAAAAACATAATGTTCGAATCACTCAACCCTTATCCGGAAATTCTTCTACTCCGCAGTGATATTAACTCATACTCGCAACCTGTACTTTAGAGCACCTGTTTTACAAGTTCGTATGTTCCCGAAATTTCGTCCTTTCTGGCACTTCCTGATATTCCAAGAATCATTTTTTAGCTAGTCCTCCAAAATTTTGTTATAATATGAAAAACTGCTATACGCTGTTGAGTGAAAGGAACATGTGATTGGCTGAAAGGAAATAGTTTATTGGCTAGAAACGGCGAAATTCCTTGACATAATTGGTTTCTAGAGTTATAAGCCGAGCAAAATGTTCATTTAAGCCTTCATTTGTGCAAAAAATTACATTCGACCTGGGAGAAAACAATGATTGAAATCAGGATACATGGGCGCGGCGGTCAAGGTGGAGTGACATCGGCTGAACTGACGGCCCTCGCCGCAATTGAAGAAGGGAAATACGCGCAAGCGTTCCCGAGCTTTGGACCTGAAAGGCGGGGAGCCCCTGTTATGGCGTTTGTTCGAGTTAGTGAAGAGAGAATCAGAACCAGGGAGAAAGTTTACGAACCTGACGTTGTGATGGTACTGGATCCGACCATCCTCAAAATTGTCCCCGTAACAGACGGATTGAAGGATACCGGCACTTTAATTCTAAATACTCACCTCTCGGCAGAAGAAATCAGAAAACAGCTCAACACAAAGGTAAGGCTAGCACTGGTGGATGCTACCAAGATAGCAATGGAAATACTTCGACTGCCAATCACGAATACAACAATGCTCGGGGCATTGATAAAGGCCACCGGTATTGTCTCGCCAGAATCGCTTGAAACGCCTCTTCGGGAACGCTTCGGGCCAATAGCAGAAAAGAACATTCAGGCCTATAAAGCTGCATTAAAGGAAACAGTAATTATAGAGGAGTAAAAAAAGTGGCTAAAGAAACCGGAATTATCAGCTGGAAAGATTTGCCATTGGGCTGCGCGATATTGGAGCCTGGGAATGCTTCTGAACTCCGCACCGGAGACTGGAGATCACAGCATCCCGTCACTGACTACGAGAAATGCATTCAATGTGGTAATTGTTACATATACTGCCCTGACATGGCCTACGTTCAGAACGAAGAAGGTTTTTATGAGGTGGACTTGTACCACTGCAAGGGTTGTGGAATATGCGCGAAAGAATGCCCTAAGAACGCAATCAGCATGGTAGAGGAGGGCCATTAATCATGGGAAAAAGGGTTGGAATAGAAGTTTCTCTTGCAGTATCACACGCGGTTATGCTTGCAGATGTGGATGTGATCGCCGCTTATCCTATAACACCTCAAACACACATAGTTGAGCACCTATCGGAACTTGTTGCCGATGGAGAACTCGACGCAGAATTCATCCCCGTTGAATCCGAACATAGCGCCATGAGTACTTCAGTGGGGGCCGCAGCAGCAGGAGCACGGACATTTACTGCTACCAGCTCCCAGGGCTTGGCACTCATGGTTGAGATAATGTATATAGCTTCCAGCTTACGCTTGCCTATTGTCATGACTGTAGCTAACAGAGCTCTATCCGGTCCCATAAGCATCTGGAACGATCACGCAGACATGATGCTGGCCAGAGACACCGGATGGATCCAAACTGTGGCAGAAAACGGGCAGGAAGTTTTCGACCTGGTACTACATGCGTATCGGGTGGCTGAGGACCCGAGGGTAATGCTGCCCATGATTGTAAACCTGGATGGATTTACTCTCAGCCACATGATAGAACCAATTGAGTTTTTGAGTCAGGAAGAAGTTAACAAGTACCTGCGCCCTTACAAGGCTCCTCTCAGGATGGATCCAGAAAATCCGATAACCATGGGACCTGTTGGCATGCCGGAAGTTTATACCGAAGCCAAAAAAGCTCAGGATGAAGCTTTGAAAAAGTCAAAAGAAGTGATCATCGAAGCCTGGAAAGAATTTGGTAACCTTTTTGGGCGTTACTATCACCCGGTGGAAACCTATAAAATGGAAGATGCCGAAACTGCTATACTGATCATGGGAAGTCTTGCCGAGACTGCCATGACCGCAGTAGATCGGATGAGAGAAAAAGGTAAAAAAGTCGGTATTGTACATCCGCGACTTTTCAGGCCTTTCCCTCACGAGGAACTGGTGGAGGCCCTCAAGAATATTAAAAACCTCGCAGTCATTGACAGGGCTCTGGCCTATAACGGGATGGGTGGACCCCTGTCCTTTGAACTTAGATCAGTATTATACGATGCAGATCTTCGCCCGTATCTCAAGAATTATATTGCAGGTCTGGGCGGGCGAGACGTTACAGTGGATGATTTTAGCGATATAGTAGCCGATGTAGAAAGTTGCTCTGAGAAAGGAGTAAAACCCGAATACACGATTGTAAACGTAAGGGAATAAAACAATGGAAACTGCAGCAGAAGCAATCAGAAACGTAGAGAAAATTAGAGCGTCACGAATACCCAAAGTTGAACCCTTAACAAATGGACACCGAGCCTGTCAGGGATGCGGAGAAGTACTGGCACTGCGGCTGGTCATGAAAGCGCTTGGCAACAATGTTATAGTGGTAAGTGCCACTGGTTGTATGGAAATCATCTCATCTCCATACCCCCAGACAGCATGGGAAGTACCATGGCTTCACGTTGCTTTTGAAAACGCTGCAGCGGTAGCATCAGGCGTAGAAGCTGCTTACAAGGTTATGAACCGCAAAGGCAAAATTAACCAGCCTGATGTAACCATACTCGCTTACGGGGGAGACGGTGGAACTGCAGATATAGGTCTGCAGTCACTTAGTGGAGCCCTGGAAAGAGGTCACAATTTCCTTTATGTTTGCCTGGATAACGAAGCATACATGAACACCGGAATCCAGAGATCTTCGTCTACTCCATATGGAGCCATGACCACTACATCACCTCCAGGCAAAAAAAGTATTGGTCAGATGACCTGGAAGAAAAACGTTGCAGCTATTGCGGCAGCTCATGAAATCCCCTACGTGGCAACGGCTTCACCGGCATTCCATATAGACCTCATGAACAAAGTCAGAAAAGCTGCGGCAGTAAAAGGGCCTGCCTACATTCATATCTTTTCTCCATGTCCAACAGGCTGGCGATGCAGTCCCAGTGAGTCCGTAGAAGTCGCTAGGCTCGTGGTTCAGACCAGAATATTCCCGCTCTACGAGGTAATAGACGGGCGCTGGAGACTGACGAACAGGGTAAAACACCCAAAGCCTGTGACTGAATACCTGAAAACTCAAAGGCGCTTCAGGCATTTGACGGAAACGGAAATTAATATTATTCAGGAAAGAGTTGACAGGGAGTGGGAAGAACTTCTTAAAAAATGCGAATATTAAGCGCTTGATATAAAGGCCGAAAAGCAAGGAAAAAACTGGGAGCGGGGTTAACGAGGTTATCGTTAACCCCGCTTTTATTTTTAGATGCTGTACTCTTCGGCTAGCATGGGAAAGCGACCAGCTTCACAGATAGTGTAACATTTCCTGCAGAAAACACAGAGATCCCGGGCTTCAGGGGTTAAAGCAACGGCTTTGTAAACTCCTCGACCAACAAAACTTACCGCATCATACTTCATGACTTCGTTGCAATAACGCACGCACATTCCACACAGTGTACAATGAGTTGGCCTGATTTCGTCACTTTGAAACCTGGATTTTTCAACTCCGTATCTCTTGGCAAGCTCTCTGAGAGGGCCTGCAGGAGCTATAGGGAGCAGAAGTTCCAGAATCATCCGACGAATTTCTCTCACCCGTTCAGTATTGGTTTTGACAATCAGCCCATCTTCGGCAGGGTAGACACATGATGCCACGAGCCTTTTCCTCTTACCCTTCGTAATTTCGACCATACAAAACCGGCACGCCCCGAAAGGTTCAAGCTCTTCATGGTAGCAGAGGGTCGGAATAGGTATCCCTGCTTTCCTGGCAGCTTCCAGTACTGTTTTACCATCCTCGATGGTCACCTTCATACCATCTATTTCAAGAGTTACTTCTTGCATTTTTTCTCACCTTTCGCTTTCTTTTTAATTTTTGTACCGGGTGCAACTTCCGGCACCGGTTCTCCGGACAACTTAATCACCGCATTAAATTTATCAGGACACACAGTAAAACAACTTCCACATTTTACGCATTTCTCCTGGTCTATTATGTGCACAAGTCCCTTTCCTCCACTGATGGCATCAACGGGACAGACTTTGACGCACATGCCACATGCCTTGCACTTTTCAGGATCAATAAAGAACGATATCAGTTCTTTGCAAACCTTGGCCGGGCATTTTTTCTCCAGTATATGTGCCTCATATTCACCCCTGAAATACTTGATAGTACTCAAAACCGGATTGGCTGCAGTCTGTCCCAGGGCACACAGAGAAGCATCTTTCATAAAACTCCCCAGCTCTTCAAGCAGTTCAATATCCCCTTCTTTGCCTCGTCCGGCACAGATATTTTCCAGGATTCTCAGAGCCTGTCTCAACCCTTCCCGACACGGCACACACTTACCACAGGATTCGTCGGACAAAAAGTTTATATAGTACCTGGCAACGTCAACCATGCAGGTATCTTCGTCCATGACGATCATGCCACCTGAGCCCATCATTGAACCAACCTTATCGAGCTCATCATAGTCCACGGGAATTTCCAGAAGGCTTTCCGGAATAACTCCTCCCGAAGGACCACCGGTCTGCACAGCTTTAAACTTTTTGTTTCCCCTGATGCCACCACCGATATCAAAAATAATTCTTCGGAGGGAAACACCCATGGGAACTTCCACGAGACCGGTATTTCTTACTTTACCAACGAGCGAAAAAATCTTTGTGCCCTTGCTCTTATCCGTCCCTATATTTGTGTACCAGTCAGCGCCATTATTAATAATCAACGGAACATTGGCCCAGGTTTCCACATTATTCAGGTTGCTGGGTTTGTTCCATACACCTTTAACAGCGGTACGAATATATTTGGGACGGGGTTCACCAACCCTTCCCTCAATAGCAGTCATAAGAGCACTTGATTCACCGGAGACAAACGCACCGGCACCCATATGTATTTTCACGTCAAAAGAGAAGTCTGATCCAAGAATATTTTCTCCAAGCAGGCCCAGTTCCCTTGCCTGGTCAATAGCCCTTTGCATATTTTTTACTGCTATTGGATATTCCTGCCTGACATAAACAAAACCTTGCGGAGATCCGATGGCTATTGCCCCGATAATTAAACCTTCCAGTACACTGTGGGGATTGCCTTCCAGGATTCCCCTATCCATGTAAGCCCCAGGATCGCCCTCGTCTGCATTAACTATTACGTACTTTGGATCACCGGGTGCATTCCTGGTAGTTTCCCATTTTATCCCGGCTGGAAATCCTCCTCCACCACGTCCTCTCAAGTTGGCTGCTTTTACCTCTTCCAGAACCTTTTCTGGCCCCAGATCAAACAGGGCTTTAGCCAGCGCGCTGTAACCGCCGGCAGCGATGTAGTCACCTATATTACGCGGATCTATATGAAGATGTTGACCGAGAAGAAGTCGTTGCTGAAATTTATAATAAGGAATATCTTCGTCGCGGAGAATTTTTTGCCCTGAGGCTTCATCGGTATAGAGAAGCCTTTCGACAACCTTTCCATCCTTGAGTGTCTCACTAACTATTTCAGATACGTCTTCTGCTTTTATTCTTGTATAACAGTATCTCTCAGGAAATATTACAGCCACGGGCCCAACTTCGCAAAAACCGTGGCACCCAGTAGCTATCACTTTTACCTCTTTTTCAAGGCCCTGCTCTGATACTTCTTTCGCAAACGCTTCGGCTACCTCTCCGGAACCGTGAACATGACATCCAGGACCAGAACAAACAGCAACCCAGCGTTTAACTTGCTCCGCTTCCCTTTTTAGCTTCTCTCTTAGTCTTTCCAGATCTTCTCGTGATGTTAACTTTTTCATATCCATTTTCCACCTTTATTCCAGATCTTCAGAGATCTTCTTTATCTCGTCAACAGAAGGATCACTGTAATACTTTTCATCAATCATAACCACAGGTCCCAGTGCACAACACCCCAGACAATTTACCGTTTTGAAAGTAAACTTCATATCCGAATCAGTCTCACCCGGTTTAATGCCCAGGGCCATTGTTACCTTATTTAACAACTGCTGCGCTCCCCTTACATGACATGCCGTACCCAGGCATACCTGCACAAGGTGTCGTCCATGGGGTTCCAGAGAGAATGCCTTGTAAAACGTAGCAATGTGCATTACTCTCGATAGTGGTACACCTAGACGTTCGGCAACCCACATAAGCGTGGGTTTTGACAGCCACCGCTTTTCTGCCTGAATTTCAAGCAAGATCTGTATCAAAGCACTGGGATCACAGTTGTGCCTGTCAATGATCTTATCCACATCCTTGAGCTCTTTAACAAGTTCTCTTATTACATCTTCCTTTTTCCGGATCTTCCTTATTTCTTCGGCATGTTGTAATGCAACTCGTTCAAGCTCCCTCAACTTTTCTCCGAGAGAAGATTCTCCACTTTCCGCAGCAACATAGTCTCCCAGAACTTCAAGCCCTTTCAATAATACATCCGTTTGACTCATTTGCGACGCCTCTTGTAACTCTTTTAACATGATCTCCTGCTCCTCAGTTATTCTAATACTAACTATTCGTGACTTTTTTCGCTTGGTCATGCCATCCCCTTGTAATACTGTAATACAAAATCAAGGTAACGATAGCAAACATTTTCACAAATAGCAATCAAAACCTTTCAATTTTTTATTTTTACTTGCATCTTTTGCCAGAGAACCTGTAAAATTTTTTATTGATGGGGATTCAGTATCAGGCTCTGGGTGCCAAGAACGAAAATTAAATAATTGTAAATAGCATTTTAGGAGGTTAGTCATGTTACCTTCTCGCAGCATTCCTATGGCACCCACTCAAAAAACTTCCCACGTCCCGCGCCTTAATGCAAGGATTATATCCGGATTCTGGAGGCGTCTGGCAGCTTTTCTTATTGACAGCCTGATCGTAGGCATGACGGGCTTTTTAATCGGATTATTATTTTTCAACAAGCTGGCACAACTGGGACAATGGGGCCGTGTTGTGGGTTTTGTGATAGCAGCCCTATATTTCTCGGTGCTGAATAGTGAACTCGGAAACGGTCAAACCCCAGGGAAAAGAGCCCTTGGTATTGAGGTAGTTAACAAGTCTGGCAGACACATATCCCTATTCCGCTCTTTTCTTCGTTATTCCGTTCTTTCCATCCCTTTTTTTCTGAATAACGCCAGCCTTTCACTCCCACTGGACAGCTCCTTGCCAGTCCTCATTGCTGGCTTACTGGTGTTTGGTCTTGGTGGAGCCACAATTTATCTTTTGGTCTTCAACCGCCGTACACGCCAGGGCACACATGATCTGGTAGCCGGCACATATGTGGTTCGTTCTTCACCGAAAGGAATCGTAAATCATGGAGACGTCTGGAGACCTCACTTTGCAATAATCGGCGCCTGGTGTGTAGCAGTTATGGCAGCTGGACCAGTGATAGCTATTTACACCAAAGACAATCAAACGTTCAAAAACCTGATTGCAATTCAGAAAGAAATCGAAGCCACCGGAAAAGTACATTTTGCTTCCGCATCGGAAGGAAAAAGTTGGGGATATTTGGGAGGGAAAAAATGGGAAGTCAATTATCTTCAGATTAGAGCTATTTTGAGAGAGCCGCCGGAGGATTATGAAAAAGCAGCCCATGAAATAGCCAAGATTGTTCTGGCTCAATATCCTAAAATACCAGAGAAAAGGGTCATTTCAGTGGTTTTGAGCTACGGGTATGATATTGGTATAGCGTCAGGCTGGCGAAATCACATCTATTCATACAGAGCCGGGGAGTGGCAAAAGATTTTACATACAACCACGCTGTGATATAATTCGTTATAGTAGCCGGGAAGAAACAATTTGATGATTTCAGAAAGGATCACGAAGTGAAGCGTAAGAGTCTTTTCTTTGG
>QMLL01000044.1 GCA_003646715.1 Deltaproteobacteria bacterium | reverse complement strand
GTTAGTGAAAACGTTGAAATAAATCTCAAAAGAATGGAGGTCATGTTATGAGCTTAAAAGAAAAGTTGGAAAAAGTTATGATGGCTGTAACCTTTGCCGAATCGGGGCAGCATGATACTGCTCTAAAGATAATGGCAGAGGAAAAGGTTGATCGCAAGGTGCAGAGGAGGGTTGTAAGGCCAAGACCCAGGAAAGAGATGCGGGCTCGCGCGGTTAAAAAGTAGTAGAGAGTGGGGAAAGGAGGAGCTACGGATGATAAAGAAATTAAAAGAGAAGCTTCGTAAGAAAAAGAAAGAGGGTGTAGAGGTAAAAAGTCGCCAGGCCAAAACCTTGCGGGAGAAAATAGAAGGGCATACGGAAGCTATTACGTTTGCTGAGGCGGGTCTTCAAACTCAAGCTCAGGAGATGATCAGAGAGGAAATTGCGGAGAAGGCGAAAGTTGTGGTGGTAGGGCATGATGACACTTTCTCTAAAGAGGTAATGGATTATGCAATCGGATTTGCCGAGAGAATGGGATATGAAATTGTGGCTCTAAATGTTGGTCCGATTACAAAGCCAAACACGGAAGCACTTGGGCCATACTGTGATCTTGTTCGTAGCCAGTTTGAAAAGAGATGTGAGGAGAACGTTGAAGCGTTTGAAAAGGCCTGCGAGGAGAGAGGTATTCCTTTCAGACATGTGGTTAAATTTGGTGAAGTTGATGACTGTATCAGGGAAGTTCACGATGAGCTCAAGCGAGTTGAGTTTGTTATCGCTGATCCTGAAAGTTGTCCAGAAGAAGGGAAGGTTGCTATACCTGTATTCTGCATGGCCCAGTAAAGATATAAGAAAGGGTGGAGCCCCTCTTTTGTGAGGGGCTCAGGGTCCGTGGGGGTTGGTATTATAACACCACAGGAGGAATTGGTCCGGTGGCAAATGGATGCTCCGGTTATTCAGTCTTCTCGTCCTTGTTCCTGTATACAAGGACGGGTGTGGTTGTTCTGCTGACCAGGGTTAAAGCTTCGTCACTGATTACTTTGAAAATTTTGGATCTTTGATGGCCGTAAGCGCCTAGTACTAGCAGGTCATAGTCGTTGGCCAGAATTTCATTTAATGTCTCTCGCACAAAATCACCTTCTGCGTGTTTCATTATTGGAGCGTGATCAAAAGATTTCAGAACGTTGTCACTATATAGCAGACACGCTTCTGCAAATTCCTTGCTTTCTCCCAGTTCAGTTTCCTGAACGTGCAACACAGTGATTTGGGGTTTCTTACGGGCCAGAAGGGGTGCAATAAAATGAAGCGCTGCCTGATCGCATTTTGTACCCCTGTAGGCAACCAAGACCTTTTGAATTGTCCTGTAACTTCTTGCAATTAGTATGGGACGACGCGCATAATGCAAAATTTTTGTGTGGATAGTACCCAGGAGAAAACCCGCAAGAGCAGAATGACCATGTGATCCCAATACAATGAGGTCGTAGTTACCTTCCCTGGCTACTCTCAATATTTCTTCGGCCGGTTCGCCTACAACGATTTTGGGTTCACAGGGAACTTTTCCAGCAAGGCAAACCTGGCATGATTCAATTATATTTTCTTCCACCTCTTTTGTTTCTTTTTCAACTTTTTCCGCAATATCCTCTTTTTTCAAAAAAGGTACGTCAAAATCTTCAAGTACCAGTTGTGTGACATCCTGTTTTACATGAAGAGCATCGACCGTAGCGTCAAAGTGTTCAACAAGGTGACACACGTAACGGAGTGCTATTTGTGACTCCGGACTTTTATCTATTGCAACCAGAACCTTCATTGTTTCCCCTTCTTTTCTGGTGGTTACAGGAATTTTTTCCCAAAACTAGTGACCCACGGCAAGTATTCCCGATGCAGCCAGGGCTAAGATCAAAACTTCGCATATTGATATGATTAAAAATGGCCAATCTTTCTTTTTCAGGTATGCCGGGATCAGTGTACAAAAACAGATTATTGTCATACCCCCCAGAAGTGTCAGTCCCAAAAAATTGAGAAAATCACCTCTATTAAGGAATTTTACCCAGCCCCAACCCAGCGGAATGTTAGCCCTTTCAACGTATTCATGAACAGGCAGTTGCCAGTAAGTTTGAACTTTATCCATCGGAACGTAAGGATCCAGAATTCCGGCAAGATAAATAACATAAGTTACTATCATTAATAATATGGATAACCATGCACCCCAGAAAAGAAGGTTGGCGTACCTGATTTGTTCCGGGGATGCTTTTGCCTTAGTTATCGATACTGATTTCATGGTTCACCTCTCTTTCTAAATCCCAAGTCCCTTTAAAAGAGCTTTTACCCCTGCAAAAAGTAAAACTCCAATGACTATGTAGCGGATGATTTTGGGTTTTGCTACGGCAAGTATACGTACGCCGACAAATGACCCGAGCATGAGCCCAACTATGGAAGGTATTGCCATGAGCGGGATCACGCAACCCTTATTCAGATATACCCAGGCCGCAGACGTATCAGTAATTGAAAGTAGAAACTTGCTTGTACCCACTGCAATTTTAAGGGGTGCTCCCATCAAAAGATTCAATACAGGTACATTAGCCCAGCCCGCACCCAGGCCAAACATTCCCGCCATAATTCCGATGATTATGAAAAGAAAAAGTCCTAAAAGCGTCCTGTGGGTTTTCCATTCAACGTTTTCACCCGTAGACTCTTCGAAGTAAAAACCGGACATCCCAAGCGCCTTGCCGATAAAATCCTGTTTTTTTACTTCGGGCCTTTCCACGTTTTTAGAAAATGTTAACAGGAGCGCGATAAGAATAATGGTAACACCTAGGCATATCTGAACAATGTTGGTGGGAAGTGCAAGACCGAGAAAGGCTCCAAGTATGGCACATGCTGATGCAATAAGTGCAACAGGTAATGCGAGCCTCAAATCCGCAAGGTTTCTGCGCAGAAGCCCTGGCCCAGCAGCAAGCGCTCCTGCTAAAGCCACCAGTAGCCCGGTACCCCTGACAAAGTCGAGATGAAACGGGAAAAAACCACTTACGAGAGGGACATATAGTACCCCTCCCCCTACTCCTGCCAGCACAGCAATAATTCCCAGAATGAAACAGAATACCAGTAGTACCAGTGGCCAAAACCACCACGGTTTATCGGGATTTGGCAGTGTTTCGGCAACTTGTTCGGCCGCAAACCCAGGGCAGGCATACAACCACACAAAAACCGAAAGCAACATGACATTTATTCTTTGCAGCAACCTAGCACACATGATCTTCTCCCCATTTTAGCCCGATTTATATTAGTGAAAAATATTACATTTCATCTGATACTATTCGACTCGCTAGAGAAAGTCAAGAACTTTGTGCATACATGCACATAATGTTGCAAAATTCAACGGGCTCAGTGTAACATAGCGCAAAAACAGTAATTTATAGATCAAGATAAGTGTAGTACTGGATCAAAATATAATGAAAGATATGGCTTTATCTAGAATCCTGTTTTATCGATAGTTGTAACTTATAGTAATTTGATAGTTGCAGACTGTAAAGATATTGTCAATACATCGGAGATTAATTGCGATACTTTAGGACTTTTTATACGCATGTAGTATTTTTATATAAAAAGAGTTTTAATGCAATATGCCATTTTGAAACATAAAGGCCTTTCTTGTTTCTCTTTGAACAAAAGTCTCTATTATTGTATGATTTCGAATAAAAAAACTAACTCTTTAATAGGGAAAGAATTTTCGAAAGGATAGGGACATGGTTGAAGCAAAGCGAATGAGAATTATTGAGATACTCAAACGACTTCCCTTTGGAAAGGAAGTTAGTGTAAAGGGCTGGGTCAGAACAAAACGGGAATCAAAACAGGGATTTTCCTTCATTGAGCTAAACGATGGGTCCTGTTTTTCTAATCTACAGATTATCGCAGACGGGAAAATTGATGATTATGAGAATATCATAAAAAAGATCAGCACAGGGTGTTCTCTTGAAGCTATTGGCAAGCTTGTGGAGTCTCCCGGTGGCAAGCAAGCCATAGAAATGCAAGCGTTTGAACTAAAGGTTGTTGGAACCGTTGACCCTGCCACGTATCCTTTACAAAAAAAGAGACATTCTTTTGAGTTTCTCCGAAAAATTGCTCACCTAAGGCCAAAGACCAATACCTTTGGAGCTATTACAAGAGTGAGGAATTTCCTCAGCTGGTCCGTGCATAAGTTCTTTCAGGAACGTGGATTTTATTATCTCAATACCCCGATAATCACATGCAGTGATTGTGAAGGTGCAGGAGAAATGTTCCAGGTTACAACCCTGGATCTTGAAGACCTTCCCAGGAAAAATGGAGCGGTAGACTATTCTGAAGATTTTTTCGGTAAGAAAGCAAACTTGACCGTAAGTGGTCAACTGGAGGCGGAGGCTTATGCTCTTGCGCTGGGCAATGTTTACACTTTTGGTCCCACCTTCAGGGCAGAAAATTCCAATACTAGGCGGCATCTGGCTGAGTTTTGGATGGTAGAACCTGAGATGGCTTTTTGTGACCTGAAAGGTAACGTTGAGCTTTCGGAAGAATTCCTGAAGACTTTGTGCGGAGGTGCCCTTGAATCTTGCGGCGAGGATATGGCGTTTTTTGAAAAGTTTATCAATAGTGATGTGGTGAAAAGGCTCGAAAAGATAGCGATAGACAGGTTTGAAGTAATTGAATACGGCGAAGCCATCAAGTTGCTTGAGCCCAGAGCATCTCAGTTTGAATACCCCGTGGGCTGGGGGCATGATCTCCAAGCCGAGCACGAAAGGTATTTGACAGAGAAAGTGTTTGAAAAGCCGGTGGTGATTATTAATTATCCTAAGGAAATAAAGCCTTTTTACATGAAAGTTAACAGTGATGATAAAACAGTGGCTGCCATGGATATTCTTTTTCCTCAACTAGGGGAAGTAATAGGTGGTAGCCAGAGAGAAGATAATTATGAAGTGCTCAAATCCAGAATTAAAGAAACAGGGCTAAACGAGAAAGACTACTGGTGGTACCTTGAATTAAGAAAATATGGCACTGCACCTCATTCCGGTTTTGGGCTTGGCTTTGAAAGGTTTGTCCAGTTTGTAACTGGAATGGCAAACATCAGGGATGTTATACCGTTTCCAAGAACCCCCGGGAACGCTGAATTTTAGTACGATTAGGCGAGTAGCTTGCCACCGTGGTAAATTGCCCATGAAATAACCCAGGCCAGGGTGAGGGAGTATACCACGTTGAAAATCATCCATTTTGTTCCGATTTCACGCCTTATGGCAGCTACTGTCGCCAGGCAAGGGGTGTATATCAAAACAAAGGCCATGAAAGCATAGGCCTTTGCAGGGTTGAACTGTTCTGCTTTAAGCGCTTTTTGTAGAGACTTTTCAGCAGCTTTTTCTCCTTCACCACCTGAATAGATCACCCCCATGGTGCTAACCACAACTTCTTTGGCTACAAATCCACTCAAAAGCGCTATTCCGATTCGCCAGTCGAAGCCGAGCGGTTTTAAAACCGGTTCGACCACTTTCCCTATTCTTCCCAGGTAAGTCTTAGACATCCTCTCCTGGTTGATTTTAATATTCAGCACCTGAAGAGCCTGCTCTAGTTCTGCCTTTATTTTTGCTTGCTCTTCGGGAGTTTTCGCTCCAGCAATTTTTTCCGTATACTGGGCTTCGATTTGTTTTCTAGCTTGACTATACTTTTTGTTGATATCCGGATTTTTCGGAAAAGTTCCCAGGGCCCAGATAATTACACTGCCTATAAGAATAACCCCGCCCATCTTTTTGAGAAATACCACCCCTCTATCCCACATATGTATCATTAGGCTTTTCAAGGTTGGAACCCTGTAGGGTGGTAGTTCCATGACAAAGGGCATGCTCATGCCCTTTAGTATTGTTTTGCTAAAAAGTTGAGCGGTCAAGATGGCAAGTACAATCCCCAGCAGATATATGGAAAAAATTACAGAGCCCGCTTTTCCGGCGAAAAAGGTTCCGGCAATCAAAACATAAACCGGTAACCTGGCTGAACAGGACATAAGAGGATTAATCAGGATTGTGAGGATTCTATCTCTTTCACTTTCGAGAGTTCTGGTTGCCATTATTGCGGGCACGTTACATCCGAAACCGATCAGCATAGGGATGAATGATTTGCCATGGAGCCCGATCCAGTGCATTATTCGATCCATCAAGAATGCGGCTCTGGCCATGTAACCTGTGTCCTCAAGCAACGCAATGCAGAAGAAAAGGATCAAAATATTCGGTAAAAATATTATCACGCTCCCTACTCCTGCAAGAATTCCATTCACAATTAGATCCTTCAAAAGTCCTGCAGGGAGAAGGTTACTTACAACCGTCTGGATCATGCTCATTAATGAATCTATCCAGTTCATGGGATATTCGCCGAGAGTGAATGTCAACTGAAACATCGCCCATATGAAGAAAATAAAAATCGGGAAACCAAAAAGCCTATTGGTAAGAACCAGGTCTATTTTTTGAGAAATGTCTATCTTTTTCTGGGTAGACGTTTTGATTACTTCTCTGCATGCTCCCTGGATAAATCCATAACGTTGCTCGGTTATCAGGATTTCGGGGTCTTCATGGTATATTTCCTCCAGGTGTTCTCTACTTTTTTGGGTTACATCAAGAACCTCTCTACCGCTTTTGCCCCACGATTTCACTTCTCTTACAGCCAGCGGGTCATTTTCAAGCAACTTGACAGATAGCCACCTGGTATAATGAGATCCCAGCTTAGGCTTTGCCTTTACTATTTCTTCTGATATCTTGCCGAGTTCTTCTTCTATTTCCTTTCCGTAGGTTACATATATAGTTTTTTCTTTGTCTTTCTTTTGATGCGCAACTTCGATTACCTTTTCAAGAAGATCCTGTGTTCCTTCGTTTAGCTTTCCTACCGTAAAAACAACCGGTACTCCCAGAAGCTGGCTTAACAGTTGTCCATCTATATCGATACCCCTCGACCTGGCCACATCAGCCATGTTAAGCACCAGTATGAGATTTACCCCCATCTCGATAAGCTGCGTAGCCAGATACAGATTCCTTTCAAGGTTAGACGCGTCGAGGATATCAACCACCACATCAGGATGATTGTTCAGTATGAAGTCTCGAGCAACGCGTTCCTCTACGGAGTAAGCGGTGAGGCTATATGTTCCAGGGAGATCAACCACCTTTATTTGATGGCCCTTGAAAGTTACCATGCCTTCTTTCTTTTCAACAGTTACACCGGGCCAGTTCCCAACTTTCTGGCGGGCACCGGTTAGGTTGTTGAATATGGTGGTTTTACCTGAGTTGGGATTGCCTGCCAAGGCGATGGTGATTGTGGGGAAGGCCATCAAGTTTCCTCCGAAACAAGTTCCACCAATACCTGCTTTGCTTCTTCAACTCTTAGTGAAACATGATAGCCTTTCAGGATAAGTTCCATGGGATCTTGCAAAGGGGCATATTTTTCAACATAGATTTCTGTCCCTTTCAAAAATCCCATCTCCAAGAGCCGTCTTCTGAGTGTTCCATTATTATTAATGGCAACAATAATACCTCTGTCGCCCTCTTTTAAGGTGCTAAGTGGTTTCATATCTGTTGTGCTAGGATTTCGGTTTTGTAGTTGATTTTGTGGTATCTTGATTGTCCCACGGAGCTACCAGAATTTTCTGGCACATTCCGCAACCCAGTGCAAACCTTCCTGCGTCTGTTGTCACGATTCTGGGTCCCTGGGTTTTACCATTGTTTGTAGATACTTCGATCCTTTGGCCGGGACAAAGGCCAATACTGGCCATCCTGCACTGAAATGTTCTACCTCCAAGCAATCTCACTATGCGCAATCTTTGGCCGCAGTCTGCTAAGGTAAGTGGAAATGCTCCACAAGGTGCTCTTCGAACACTTAATATGCTTGATTCTTTTGCTTTTTTCAGGGCGTTTGCCATAACCACCACCGCGGTATAATTTCTTCTTACAAGTTACTGCTCTAAATTCCTACTAGAGTAATATAACTATCGGCCTTTCAATAATCAACCTGTGTATACCAATTTTTATTGACCTGAAAAGTTTAATCTACTGATTGCTTCAACAATGTCAAGAATTTTGTGAAGATCTCTGGTAGGAATAAAAAACCCTACCTGAAGGCAGGGAATCTAATCTGTTCCTTATAGGGGAACGATCACTAAGAACGATCATATTCAGGAGATGTTTTCCTCTATATTTAACATTTTATACCCGTTGTAGTTTTTTACCTTGTAAGATTCTACCTTCCGGAGCTTTGCGAGCAAATCCTGCATGATTTCTGCCTGCTTTTTCATGTTTACCAGGATTTCCTCGGAATCCTCTTTGAGTTCACCCTTAATCATGAGCAGATCAATCAAGCACATAATCACGGTAAGTGGCTGACTGAAATGGTGACATACAGCCAAAACAGTTTCTCTTACTCCCTTGAAACGTTCTGCCAGGTCAACCAGGTTGTGCTGTTGTGGTCTTAATTCTTCTTGCCCGAAACTCCCTGAATAACTTCTCTCTAGTGCGTTAGCCATCTATCCCACCCCATAAAAAACGCTTTAAGGTTGCCCCTCTTGCTTTCCGAAATAGACCATCCCCGCTGGAGTATTTGATGAGCATCTATTGTTGGTCAGAGTTTATCAACATGAGAAGAGGTCTTATAAGAGAAGCAAGTTACAAAAAAGGTTTGAAGAAGTCAAACTCGAATAATGGCGATTTTAAGGAAATAGTGATTCTGATAAGGCTTTGAACAGAATGGCTCAGGTAACGGATTAAAACAAAACCTGTTCATAAATTGTCAATATATCGCTAATTTTATTTATCAGAATAAAATTAAAGAAATTCAATTGAGTAAAAGTTTTTTGAACATTTGTTAAACATGGTGCATTTTGAAAAATATACGATTTTCGCCAAATTTTGCAGAACTGAGTTTAAGTTTGACACAAAATTCTGATTTGAACGATATATCATACGGATATCATTATGTGTTTTTTATAAAAGACACTTTAGCGGATTTACTTTTTATAGGTATTCCTCAATCCCGAGTTCATGTACTCTTGCCAACACCTTATCTATGATGTCTTTTTCCATCACAATATCATCTGGCCACTCGCGAAGATGCCCGTCTTCTTTTCCTTTTTTTGTGGCATCAATCACAATTCCACGATTATTTTTGTAAATGTCCCTCTTTGGATCTACATTGTTAAACAGTTTCCATGCGACCAGGGAATAATCGGTCAAATTAATTTCGGTATCGAAAAGGATAAAAATGTTTGGCGTACTGATGCCGGCATCAAGCAGGTTTGCCGCTATATCTTTTCCCCTCTTTGTTTCTGTCTTCTTTACGTTTAACAGAGCCGGGACATTAACAGTGTCTGAGAACGGAATATGAATCTCGAGTATTTCAGCACAACTTTGCTTGATTTTTGAAGCTGCATCTGGAATTTTGGTTTTTGCTTGCAAATAATCGATGTTCCTTGGTGGTTCGCCTTTAAAGTGACTTGTGGCATCTATTGCTATGTTCCCCCCCAGCAGTGGGGTGGG
>QMLL01000043.1 GCA_003646715.1 Deltaproteobacteria bacterium | reverse complement strand
TTTCTCAGGAGCGGTTCTCCTCCGGTCAGGCTCACAGAGAGAGGTTTCAGATGCTTGATTACAGGAACATAATCATCCAGCTCAATCCCACGGGGTTCTTTCCAGTAATCGCAGAAATCGCATCTGGCGTTACACCGTTTTGTGACTTCAAGGTTTATGTTAAAAAGCCCACCAGTAGCGAGGTACCTGGCAAGGCTTATACCACCGTAGATCATTTCTCTTACAGATAGCGGTCTCGACGACACTCGACTCGCCTCCTCTCATTCACTCGCGTTTATAACCTGCTTATTCAACTCGCCATTATCAAATCTCACCACAAATTTCCCCCTCTTCTGACCCCAGGTGACTATTGAGTAGCTTACCATGCCTGCAAGAGCCCAAAAGATTTGTTCAATCCTCAAGGACAATCCAAATGTCAGCCCTTCTAACCTGGTAAGCCCTAGAGCATCAAAAATGAGCAATCTCGAACCTTCCTGTACTCCTATCCCTGCCGGCACGGGGAAACTTACAAGATCAAACCACGAACCGAGAAACCAGATTGCTGCTATCGATTTAAAAGGAGCTTCGCCCCCGACAAGATGGAGAAAATACCAGACCTGTACAATGCCACACACAAAACCAACCACATGCCATATCATCGACTTTGGGAGATCAAAAGGCCTCTCCCTGTAATATTCCCTGAGAAGATTGTCCATCTCGTTCATAACACTGGTGAATCGATTCAGCTGCTTTCTTCCAATATTCCATCTGGACAGCCATCTCAGAATGACACCTAGCTTCCCATATTTCTGAACTAACAAGAAACCAATTATACCACTACCAAGAATCACGCTGCTGACAATAAGGCCTACCCACAGCTTAGCCGGTAGTCCCACTCGCCATAGAATGGCCACAGAACCAGTTGCGATAAAAAGAAGCTGCGCCAGAACGTAAGACAGCTTTCCGATTATAACTCCACTTGCGGCCCTAGTCTTGGAACCTTCACCACCAAGCAACACGCCTTTTACCACTTCTCCGCCAAGAGTGCCAGTGGGCGTTACATAATTAATTGCGGTACCGGCTATCCGGATCAAATAAAGCGAAGGCAGGGATAATTGCTGATGACTCCTATCCAGACAGTATCTCCACGCAATCGTATGAAAGATGTCAGCCACGCCTTCGAGGAGCACAATCACAGCAAGCCCACACCCCATTTTTACGAACTCGTTGTAGAGTTCTATAGGTCCGAGCTTCCAGATCATAAATGCCAGAAGCCCGAATCCGGCGGCTATCAGTATCCTGTGGATATATTTCTGCATGGCAATTATCCGTCACGTGACCGTAACAGGGTTCAACATCCGGTACCTGGCAAACCTGTAAGTGTGAATACTTGCAGTTATAAGCCCCCAGACCGCTGCAACCCAAAAGGTTGCGAAGGGATAGCCCAGAAGAAACCCAATCAAAAATATAAGAGCATAAATATTTCTCCTCCCCGCAATCTTTCTAAAAGCTGAATCAAATGGCGTGAGCAAATCCAGACTTTTCCCGTACCAGTGTTCAGACATGGTATATAGTATATTATCCCAGATATCGGACACGGCCAGAATACCCCACGCCCACCAAACAGCACTGCCATACCCCTGGTGTCTTAGTCCCACGGTAATGGCGATATACCACCAGTGTTCGTAAAGAAAGTCAACATAACACTCATATTCACCAAGTTTTGAAAATATGATCTTTGCCCGCGCCAGCTTACCGTCCACTCCATCAAGGATCTCAGCCGCATATGTGAGGAACGCTCCTGCAACGAAATGCCCCGTCCAGAAAAGGCAGCCCACTATAAACGCAATGATCAGATTAAATATTGTCACCTGGTTTGGCGTAACAGGGGTGTAGCACAGGGCAAATGTCAGGGTATTTTCGAAAGGCGGATCAATATACATGGATGGCAGATCCATTACCTTTTTCTGGTTTCTGGTTATCAGTGTCCACGTGGCCCTGGCAGCGTCTCGTTTTGATGAAACCTTTACCAGGTACGGTTCCTGTTCACCGCGAATCTCGGGATTGTACTTATCGATATCAGACAGGGCAAGCTCAACGGAGCTTGCAAGAACAGCTTCCGGACAGTGCGTTGCCCATGTTTCGAGTTCCATCTTTGTAAAGTAACCAAGAGCAACTTCGCCAGATAACTGGCCGGGAAAGTAACATGGTGGTTGGGAAGAAATGAGAAATTTAAGTAGCCTCGGATCAATCAGATATGAGCCATCAATAAGAATAAACTTATCTTTGACGACTCCGGCTCGATATACGTCTCTCGCAATATTACCTCGGAAACGAATAATCTGGTGAGATGTTGGAAGATCACTTTCTTCTAGAATACTGCTACCTGCCTGATCACCTGTTTCAACTACAAATATTTTTTTTAGTCCTATCCGCTTGCATTCGATAAGAGCTCTTTCAAACAAGAGCCTCCCGCCTACTTTTTCCCGGGCACCACACGCAACGGCACTGATCACCACGACCATGTCTTCCGTTGGCGTGCTATAAGCTTCTATTCCGTTATTTTTAGCTTCCATTATCTCCAATAGTTATACACCGAGGGACTTCAACACATTCGTGCGGACTCTTGCAGGAATTGTACGCAAGATTTATAAGGCGGGCACACCACTGGGCTTCAGTAAAATTTTTCTGCCATTCATTATGATCTTCCAGGGCTTTCTTGAATTCTTCCACTACAGGATACATCCAGTCCAGGTGATGAGACCCGGCTGATAAAGCCTCTGGAAAATCGTAGCGCCTGGATTTGCCATTGTTTTTAACAATCAAGTGATCATCCTTGATCAGAATACTACCCTCTTCCCCAACTATAGTACCCACGTTTCTTCTTTTTTTGGCTCGCCATGTCAGATATAGCTTCGCCTCGGAATTGGGGAACATTATGCGAAGTTTTACATTATCCTCCACCATGCAATTTGAATCATCGGGAAAATCCAGCTTTGCCGTGAGCGTACGCGGACTTTCACCTACAATCGACAGCAACAGGTAAAGGTTATGCCATCCATGGTCAATCAATATACCGCCCCCGGCAATCTCGGGATTCTTTCTCCAATCGAAACAACCTCCTCCGGATTTTGACGGCCTTAAAACAAAAATCTTTACTTCTTTTACTTTCCCGATAACACCATCCTGTATTAATTCCCTGGCCTTGGCAAAAATGGGGGCGTGTTTCCAGTTGTTAACCGTAAAAACAATGGAACCTGACCTTTCAAGTACCCCGGCAAGGTTTTCCAGTTCTTCCCAGCGGGTAATCAATGGCTTTTCACAAAAAACGTGCATACCCGCCATACAAGCTTCCTTGACCATTTTCGCATGGTAACGAGGTGGCGTACATATATCAACAAAATCCAGGTCCTCTTTTTTCAACATCTCTTTGAAATCTCTATATATCCTGGCTCCAGGAATGGCTTCTTTCGCTATAGCACAGCGTTCTTCGTTACAATCCGCCACAGCAGTAATCTCGAAGTCCTCAAACTCTTTCCACACCGGCAGATGAGCATAATGAGCCACATTGCCAAAGCCTACAATTGCACCTTTCAAGGGCCTTTTTAACCCTCTCGACTTTCCGTTTCCGTTGTCTTTATCTCTCTTCTTCATATGTTCCCCAGAAAATCACTCCCTATTTTGCTCGAAAGATCACTTGACTACCACATTTGTTGCACAAGATCACGCCATAATAATACTTACGATTCTATCCACAACAACTGTAATTTTTTCCTTTTTTAAGCAACCCAGCTTATATAAGATGATATCTTCATCCGCTGTAAAAATCTTGTTTGGTCTTATATTACTTTCCTGTATTAAACTACCCTCTGCAAAATCAGTATCAACCAACCTTATCGCATATTCGTCTCTAACATTTTTACTTGCTATCTGGCACAAAATTACTTCTCTGCCCTGTAAACTGGATACCACTAACGCGGGTATTCTCTTTGTACCGGTTAAATCAGAAAAAGGAAAAGGGATTACTACAACATCCCCTTTTATACACCTTTCCATGCTTCATCTTCTTCAGGCAAAAGCCAATCCTTGGCTAACGATTTCTCGCTAAGAAACAAAGTCTCTCTCTTTTCGCTCTTTGACTGTAAATAATAGATAAAATCGATAACCTCTTTCCAATATGGCAATGGAAGTCCTCTTATCTTTTCAAGAATTATTTCTTCGTCTTTACTTCTCGCCTCCATAATGTTTTCCCATCATTCCATAGTTCGGTAAGTTTCTGATTCATTCGTCGTGATCCACAGGGGAATATGAATGAGATCGCTTCGTTTGCACTCGCAATGACAATGCGAGGAACACTTGCCCAGTTGTACAAAAAGATCAACTTTTCAGAGTTTCCTAAAATCACATGAAATAGTCACTAGATCAGACTTACATTCACGAAATCCCATCTGTCGCTATGAAACTATGGCCTCTTGTTTCTTATCCCCTTACTGATGCTATTCCTTTTTCTTCCTCATTCGAATGGCTGTTTTTATATAGAAACTCCGGATCCAGGTCTACTCCATTTGGCCATTCAACGGTATCAAAACTAACTCTGACTTTATTGAATAGTTCCTCATCTTTCAGTTCAGATATCCTACCCAAATTAAGATACGGCTTCAGATCAAACACTCTGCATTCGCCATTTTCAAACATAAGTCTTAATTTATAATCCTGAAGAGGTCTCACATCTTTTATCCCAATGTACATAACATATAACCTCTCTACTTCAACGGTTCGATTTTGAAAGGAGTTTCTCCCCGTTGAGCTAGTTCCCAATTTGCTAGGAGTTCATCCCGATGAATTTCCATCCAAGCAAGAACAAGACGTAATTGTTTTCTCGGCAAATTCCCGGCTATCAGTTCTCCTTTTCGTATATCCAAAATAGCCTTATGTTCCTGATAATATGCATGAATATGAGGAGGTTCGTGCTCAGACGGTGCACAATACATACGTATTATGATACCGTAAAACATGGAAATGGTGGGCACCGTCACCTCCTCTAGCTACTTTTCTATTTTGGCTTTGATTTCATAATATTATCACTAATTCCCATGTTTAAATCAACTATACCTCTGCTCTGGCCTTTATTTTAACATTGTCACATCTCTTTTTCACGATTTACACCAGACTCTCAGTCGGCACTATTACGTGGACAAAATCCGAAAACAAGAGAAGCATCTCTTTTAATCCTTGTACGGCAGATTCTCTTCAACGTACTTGAAAACGTCATCGAGTATTTCAAGTCCCTGTGCAGCCTCTTCCTTCGTTATGGAAAGAGGTGGATTAATCCTGAATTGAGCCTTGTAATTCATTGAGATAAGGCCTTTTTCAACAGTCTTCACAAACATCTTCTCGCATACTTTTTTGCTAAGCGGCTCCTTGGTTTCTCTGTCTTTTACCAGTTCAACACCTATCATTAACCCTATACCGCGCACAATACCTATGAATTCATATTTTTTTTGCAGTTCTTTCAGTCCGTCCATTATAAACTGGCCCACTTCCCGTGCATTATCCACCAGCCCTTCCTTTTGAATAAGTTTTATGGTTGCAAGCGCTGCCGTAGCGCCAAGTGGGTTCCCGCCATAACTGCTTGATGACGCACTGGGTTTCGAATAGGGTCTGGCAGACGTGATTTTGTCCGTAGAAATAAGTCCACTCACAGGAAAACCGGATCCCATCCCCTTCCCTACCGTTAAAATGTCCGGGACAACATTCGTATGATCACATCCCCAGAATTTACCGGTTCTGCCGAAGCCTGTGATCATCTCGTCGGCAATGAGCAAGCACTCATTCTCTTCGGCAATTTTTTTCAATCCTGGCATGAACTCAGGTGGAGGAACTATGTTTCCGGCAGTTCCCTGCATTGGTTCCACAATTATAGCTGCAATACTTCCCACCGTGCAGTTTTCGATGTACTGGCGCAGAAATTCAAGGCAATGCATGTTACAGCCCGGATATTTCATCTTGAATACACATCTGTAGCAGTCAGCATACGGAACCAGGTGAAGCCCGGGATGAGGTAGTCCCCAGTTCTTTTTGAAAGGATCTCCAATAAGCCCGAGCACTCCCCCGGTTTTGCCGTGAAAACCACCCCAGAAGCCTATTATTTCCTGTTTTTTAGTGTAAGACTTAGCAAGTCTGATCGCTGCTTCGACGGCTTCTGCACCGCCGCTGAAAAACTGTGTCCGCCGGAGATCTCCGGGTGCAAGTGATGCAATCAACTTCACCAGTTCCAGGCGATTCTCGGTACTGAAACTCCCCACTGTTACCCGATTCAATTGATCGGTAATGGCTTTAATATATTCCGGATGGCAGTGCCCAAGGCTGCAGACCGCAACCCCTGCCATAAAATCCAGGTACTTTTTTCCGTTAACGTCGGTTATGTAACGGCCTCGCGCTTCTCTCATTACTATCCTGGAAAGGAGCGAAACCTGCTGAATTCCAGGGGAAATATATTGCTGTTCTTCATCAAAAATCCGGTCTGCCAGTGTAACTTCACCATCGTTCTGGTTTTCAGCCAATGCGTTGAACATGAATGCGCCTCCTAATCTCAAACTAGCTTCCACTTATTTGTAACATATTGAAATATGGCTTCCGCTGCTTCATTGCAACAAGCAGAAAAACTGGGCCAGTCGTTCATATCAATTATGTGTATCCTTTCTTTTTGGTCTAAAACTGCGTCTCCACCAAAGATTTCCAATTCTAGAGCTTCAGCCACGCTGAAAGCAACCTTTTTCAAATTACTAACAAAATTGTAATCTTCCAGTTCTTCATTTTCCTGGGAATAGACTCTGAAAAAATCACCCTTTCCCACTCCGTAAAACTTGAAAACTCTACCTTCAACGTGTTTCTGGACGACAATCTTCTTTATCCCTTTTTCCCCGAAATGATCAATCGCACTGCTCAATTCTTCTTTGTTTCTCACCTTTACCACATCACCCTCAGACATGGCGTGGACGTCACTTCTCTTCAGCCATACCGGATAGGGATAAACGGGCTCAAAATCAGCATTGATTTCGTTAAGGCTAAGGACTACAGCGTCAGGGCACGGAGCATTACATTCCCTCAGAATGGAAATCATGGCTTCCCTGTAGCAGTTTCTTACTCCTCTAACAGAATTTATTATTCTGGTACCGGTATTCCACGAATCCAGCTTTCCCAGACTCTCGCTCGATTGAGCCATGGTGAGGACAAAATCGGGCTGATAAGCGAACTCCGGGAGTTTTTCGCCTTCCACGGATTCAATCATTAAAGGCAGGTCGGCTGTGAGAAGTTTTTCCAGTACGCCCCGGAGGACGGCTGCATCTTTTTCTACCATCCCCGGGGAAAATCTTTTTTCTCTGTAAACTCCAAGTAACCGATATTTACTCAAATCCCAAGCCTTTCAAAAATTTTTCTGCTTTATCTATATCGCCTGGGACGTCTACGTCAACTGTTTTGCCAACTTCTTCTGCATATATCCTGTATTTTTTTTCCACCAGGTGAGTCAGAAACTGCCGAAAAGCGGTAAATTTTTTCGTTCGTGCTTCTTCTTTCTCGTTATACACAGAAGGATCAAAAAAATAGAAACCAGCGGTTATAAACCTGCTTTCATTAACTGTGGCACCGATCTCAGTTATCCTCATGCGATCATCAGTCAGTAATCGAAGAGGCTTTTCATCATCAACAAATTCCGTTACCGCAAGAACACCATCGGCATCCTGAAATTTTCTCGCGCTGGAAACAAACCTTTTCAGCAGACCAGGTGGAAATATTGCATCTACGGTGAGCAACAAAAAAGGACTGTTATTCAGGTACGGTTCAAGTTCAAAGAAACTTTCCATGGAACTGGGGGTAGTTTTAACCACTAGCTGCAACGGTACCGGCCACGCCGTAAATCTGAGATATTCGGCAACCTCAGGATATACATCATTCACTATGCATGCAACCTCGGTTGCTCCCGCGGCACATGCTTCCTTTATCGTGCGAGCTATCAAAGGTTCACCGAGGACCTTAACCAGTTGTTTCGGTGTATCTATTCCACCCTGTTTGAGTCTTTCTCCAAGTCCTGCCGCAATTATTCCAGCCTTCAAAGAAGTATCTCCTTTAATTCACTCAAGGTACTTATTTCCACGTCTACAAATTCTTTCCAGTTGTCCAGAAAAGGTGCCGTGTGCTCCGTTTTAAGCCATATGGTCTTCATCCCAATACTCTTTGCCGGTTTGATATCCCGGTTAAAGGAATCGCCCACGAAAACTGCTTCAGCAGGCTGTACATTTAACCTGCTTAATGCAAGCTTAAAAATCTCCGGATCAGGTTTTCTCAAACCAACCTCATCGGAATCAATAATCACGTCCAGAAAAGGAGCAAAACCTGCTTCATTGCAAAGAGTTGCAACGTTTCCGTAAAAATTGGATACAAGGCCCAGCTTGTATTTCGATTTCAGCTCTTTCAGAAGCGGAACATTTCTCACAAAATTCTGCCTCACTCTCGAGCAGAATTTTTCAAACATTTCTTTTTCTTTTTGAGGTGCATTGAGTCCATGGAGCTTAAACTGTAAATTGATATGAGTCCAGAGCATGGGCTCCAGCGTCAGTTTTTGCCGATCCGGAAGCTTTTCCAGATGCCCGTCTACCTCATAAAAAACTTTTTTTATTGCAGGTTTATTCACCGGTAATGATAGCTCCTCATAGAGTATGTAAAAAGTATTCAGCCAGTGAATCCCGTCCAGGTCGAGGGTCCCCCCAAAATCAAATATCACTGCTTTTAACCCCATAAAGTTCTTCATATCAGACGGTATAATACAAACGCCCTACATAATCAACTTTGCCATTAATTCTTGACAATTGGGTCTTTGGAGGCTAAATTAAGAATGTCGTTGGGGGATCGTCTAGCGGCAGGACGGCAGACTCTGGATCTGTCTACCGAGGTTCGAATCCTCGTCCCCCAGCCATTTTTTTATGGTCCCATCGTCTAGCGGTTTAGGATACCGGCCTCTCACGCCGGAGACACGGGTTCGAATCCCGTTGGGACTATCACTAAATGGTTAGTAAAAACAACTACTTACTTAACCGCTCGTAGTTGTGGTTGCCGTTTGGTTGAGGTTGACGGCTCAATCAGACGGCTTTTTTTGTTCGACAGAATTTGAAGTGCTGGTTTCAAATCTGCCAGCCTCTTTATGTAGCGCTCCGTAGTAGTCAAATTTTTGTGCCTGAGGATCGCTTGAATCTGAATCAGCGGAACGCCTGCTTGGGCCAGGAGACTTGCCGTCAGATGTCTTATCGCGTGAATACCAAAATGCTTAACGCCTGCTCTCCGGCAGAGTCTCTTCATCCAGTGCGCTCGAACCTTATAAGGTTTTCCCGACTCAGGATCACAAAAAACCCACTCGCTGTCGCTTTTCTGTTTATGCGCCAGTAGAGCATCATAGAGTTCATCAGTCAGAGGTAGCCAGTCATACTCCATATCACCACCTCTTCTTTTCCTGGTCGATAGCCTCACCAT
>QMLL01000042.1 GCA_003646715.1 Deltaproteobacteria bacterium | reverse complement strand
CTCTCAACCAGGGCCCAGGTTTTTTCAGCATCAATTGTTCTAGGGGTCATCCTGACAAGCCCAGGCAATTCCATGTTATTCTTTGCGTACATTCCCAGATCGACATCCCTTCCATTCTGGTGAGACTTGTGGGGCCAGAATCTTCCGCCTCGGGGCAACGAAAAATCTCCAATTTTAAGATCACATGTATCCGGGAATTTTTCTTTTACTGTAAATATAGCAGCCAATACCCCACCAATCACTTCTGGAGTAGTATAACTTCGATTTACTGATCTTAGCTTGTAACCACCAAGTCCCTGCGGAAAAGGTATGCCATTAATTAATCTTCCCCTGTTGGGTCTCCCTATGGAGGCAGTTACATGTGGAAAATAAGAAGCTTGGATACTAAGAGGCAGGAGTAAAACAATTAAAAAAACACATAGTACAAGCCGTCGCCAACGAGTCACAAAGGCTGGGTCCATATCCACCGGTAGTCTCCCCTCTCGGCATTTTAAGAAAATACCTTACTTTCATCCTATTAACCTCCTATTTTACATATCATTGTTTTATTGTCAACTTTATCTTTAAGCCGGCCATAAATATCTCTCAAAATAACCACCCTGCCCTTACTATCGGTGCTCGCCGGGATATAACGAACGTATATCGGGAACGGATTTTTCAGCTTTACATATGTTGAATTCTTGCGCTTGAGGTACTTTTCTATTGAATTGAGCGCGTTGTTATTATCCAGTTTCAATAGTGTTTTTGCCAGCTTCAGGGCGTTTTCTACTCTTATACATCCGTGCGAAAAGGCCCTCTTGCTCTTACTGAAAAGATGTTTCGTTGGAGTGTCATGCAAATAGACTTGGTAACGATTTGGAAATTCAAATTTTACCAGGCCCAAGGCATTCTTTTCGCCCGGTTTTTGATAGACCCTAGGAAGACCTCCGGGCTTTCTGGGGGGTAAAAACACGAACCCTTGCCTCACGTAATAATCCGGATCTCCCTGACTCTCGGCTTCAAGCTCTTTGAGAATCCTTTTATTCACATACCATCTTGGCTTAAAGACGATTCTGGTAATTTTACTTTCAAGTTCTGGCGTCTGGTTTATACCAACAAGCCTGTTTCCCAGTTTTTTCTTCTTTCCATTTGCTTTTCCGACAATAACCTTGTGGCGCTCGATTATCTGACCGTTGAAATAAACCTCCAGCATAAATTGCGGTATGTTTATAACGATACCGCGCTCCAGATCTCTCAGGGGCTCTTTTCTGAATTCTGCCAGAGCGAGCTTAACATACCTGATTTTCTCTTCTACAGGTACTTTGAGAGCTTCCTTGGTCTCCTGGCCCACGATTCCATCCACTTGTAAAGCATTGGCTCGCTGAAATTCTTTTACAGCCTCTTCTAATCCCCAATCATACCGATTATCGAGCGGGCCTTTGTAATACCCTTCCCACTTGAGCCTCTTTTTTATGGCAAGGACTTCATCGCTAACAGCACCGGGCCGCAGAGTTCTACTGGAAAACGTCAGCGTTTCAGGAGGTGGATCACTACATTTTTCGAGAAGTGCCTTGAGGGCCTTTCTCAATGGCGCATAATGAACACTTTTAGGCTCGATCAATTTCAGGAAGTCGCTGAGGTCATCATCCCTTGCTAGGGCATCCAGCACAGATTCTTTATCTTCAACCCCCATATCCCTGGCCAGTCGAAAAGCCCTGGCAATTAGCATTGCATCAAGATCGCTTGCAGTCTCATTCAGATTGATCAACGTCTTGTTGGCAGTAGCTATAACCTGCATAAATACTTCGCAGGTATCATTTGCTGCCTTGATTTGATGGGCAGCCTTCGGTGAAGTAAATACCGAAGCGCCCGGATTGCTGTTGAAACTGACATAGGAAATGTAAGCAGGGCAAAACCTTTCGACGAATATCTTGGGTTCCGAGGAAATATAAGTCTTCAGTTCTTTAAGAATATTATTGAGTGCCTCAATCCTGGCAACCTTTTCCTGTATTGAAACCAGCGCATACATATCGACATCAATACCATCAAACACAAGGGAATTAAGCCGTTCCAAGAGCCTTTTTCCCTTTTTATTCAACTTGCCATTTGTTAAAAACACCGGTTGAAAGCCTACTTTTTCATACAGCTCCAGAACGTCCGTCCTGTGCGTGTCTTCAAAAGAGAGAATATAATTTTGAATAATTGCGTTTTCTGGGAATTCTTTGACACTTTTGGATAGATTTTTGGCAAAATAGGCCGGCAGGTTTTCCAACTGATCTGATTCGGAACAAAAAGCCAACCGCTTTTTTGCACTTACTATAAAACTAACCAGCAACAGAACAACTAGTAAGCGCAATAAAATCGCTAATTTTCGCGAGTTGTTGGATAATCTGCTTACTCTAACCATCGCTCCGCCTCATTACAAATTCTAACCTCATCTAATCAATAAACAAACTTTTTTATTTATGTATCCCCGTGGTTTCCCAGCCAAATTACAGCTCAAAACTCATTAACATAAGGGTCAGGAGCAATGGTTATGCCAGTTTATTTCAACAGGTATTAACTGCTAGCCAGATGGCATCTGAAATTCCTCCTTAATTGTTTTTCCATACTGCCTTTCTCTTTTCCAAGAACGCCCGCATCCCTTCCTGCGCATCGTATGTTAAACAGTTCGACGCTATTACTTCCTTGGCATAAAAATATGCCTCCTTTTCTTCCATATCAATCTGATTATAAAATGCTTCCTTTCCTATACCCACTGTCCATCCACTGTATGCCGCGATTTCGGAGGCAAACTCTCTGGTTCTTTTTTCCAGTTTTTCAGCGGGAACTACCTCATTCACCAACCCGAATCTTTCCGCTTCATCAGCTGTTATAAACTCCCCGGTGAGCAACATTTTCATTGCTCTTTTCCGCCCAATTGCCCGCACAAGCGGAACCATTGGGGTCGTACAAAAAAGGCCTATTTTGACGCCCGGCGTTGCAAATCTGGCTTCCTGTGAAGCAATGGCCAGATCACAAGCTGCAACAAGCTGGCATCCTGCAGCGGTGGCAATTCCATGTACCTGAGCAATCACAGGCTGGGGAATCTTGTGGAGCAGAAGCATCATTTCAGTACAAACAGTAAATATTTTTCTAAATTGATTTATTCCTTTGTCTTCGCCAACCATTTCCGCCATATCGTGTCCGGCACAGAATGCCGGACCATTTCCTTTTAAAATCACCACATGGATATCCCTGTTGGCTTGCAATTTCCTCAAGAGGTTAATCATTTCTTGCATAAGTTCAAGCGACAGTGCATTTCTCTTCTCAGGACGGTTAAGAGTTATTATTCCAACCCTCTCCTCTACTCCAAACACAATATTCTTGTATTCCATGAAACTTCTCCCTCAAAACTAGAACAAATGTGTATCTAACCAGAATTTCAAGGCATTCTCTATTTCTTCTATCTGCTGCGTATCCTCCATTTTCTTCCCGTCTGCAGTTCTGACATAAAATACGTCAACGGCCTGATCTATCTGGGTCGATATTTTCGCGACAAATATTCTTAACTGCATATCCACCAGAGTCTTAGTTATGGTATAAAGCAGCCCAGGCCTGTCATCGGAATAGACTTCCAGGATGGTGTATTTTTCAGATGATTCATTATCAATCAGGACCTTGCTCGGACGCCAATGCGTTCTACCTCTCTGCTCGCTAAAATCTTTTAGAGCTTTAGAAGCGATGCGGTAGTCTATGGCAATTTTGCCACCGACAACTTTTTCAAGATCTCTTAGAAGGACATCCCAGTTCTGATACTCTTCCGTCGTGCGCGGAAGCAATAAATGGAATATAACCAGGAGAACACCGTTATCTTTCGTAAATATTTGGGCTTCCCTGATGTCAAGATCATGGAGCGTGATAACTCCTGCGGCCTTTGCCAGGAAACCTAGGGATTCTCTTGTAACAATTGTTAACTCCGCCTCGTTTTTTCTCAGCTTCTCAACTTCCCATGTGATCTGTTTTCCGTCCAGTTGCGCTTCCAGCTTCAGGTGTTTCACCATGGTATCCGGGGTTACTGCCAATAAGTACCTTCCCGCTAATTGTTTGAAATGCTTCTCCAGGTCAGCTTCGGACATGAAGTCTTTTACCTTTTCGTACACTTCTGATTTCAACCGACTGAGGCGCTCTTCGATCGCTTTTTCATCCGGCTCACCTTTTTCCATGCGGTGTCGAATGAGGTGGTAAAGCTTTTGAACCGGCGTTGTTTCCCATTTCTGCTGGGCATTGGACCCCAGGGATTTCATTACAGCAAACGAGAGTAGAAGCGCGTGATCTAACCTTTCGGGATTTATAATGATTTCACATGATTTTCTCAGCATCTCTTCATCTGAAAGATCTCTAAGTGACGCATTTTCAACCAGTAACACGTGTCTATGAACCAAAAACTGGAGGAATTCTGTATCTTCTTCGTTTAAGCCGAGTCTCTGAGCAATCGGAACAACAATTCTTCCTCCCACCTCGGCATGGTCTCCGCCGCCGGCTTTGCCAATATCGTGTAGAAACGCCGCAAGTAACAATATTCCCGGCTTTCTGATTCGCTGCGCTATTTGAGTTAATTCGGGCTCTCTGTTCTCGTATTCTCCGCTCAAAAGTTTCTTCACTACCTCATATGTCTGAAGGTGATGTTCATGAACGGGAAACACATGAAAAGAATCGTGCTCGACTAGTGCATGGACTGTCTCCAGCTCGGGAACAAGCGCGTGCAGGACTCTTAAGTTATACAGCGTCCTTAACATAGAGCCCCTGTCTTTGTCAGACAAAATAATATCCCAAAAAACACTTCTCACTTCTTCATCGTAAAGACTCGACATATTTAGAGCATTTAAATGGTGGGTACACCACTGAATTGCCTGGCTACTCAGTTTCAGTTCGTACTTCAGTGCGTTGTCAAACAGAAGCAACAAATTTTTCTCCGTAGCTTGAAATTTGGCAGGCGAAACATATAACTTGCCCCGCTCTGCTCTCAGGCCAGGATATATTTCTTTCTTCGAAACTTCCCGAACAACTTCCGGCTCTCCCCTCACTTCCTCCAGCTCCTCAAACCTCGTCCAGAACAAATCTATAACTATTTTGACGCTATCGAGATGCTTATGTAGTTCTCGCATAAACACTTCAACAGCCTGAAATCCCCCCTTCTCCTCGTATCCGAGACGATCTGCGACCTCTATCTGGTCAAGAAAACCGAGTCGGTGCAAGTAACGTTTTTTCATGGTTTGAAGAAGGTTCACTATGTTCATAAAAAAGTCGGACGCAGCAGACAGCCAATCCAGTTCTTGCCTCGTTAGAAGCCCCTGGAAAATGGCATCTTCCAGCGTATAGGCCTTAAAACCAACATAGGCGGCGGATTGAATGCCAAGAATATCATGGATACCACCAGGATTATAGAAAAGGTCCGGTTCCAGCCAGTATTCTTCCGATGAGCACTCTTTGCGTCGATTCTCAAATTGGTCACGCAATTTCGGCAAAAATTCATCGCGCTTTCTATCAATCAACTCATCCAGCATTTCTCTGAAATCATTAAAAAACTCCCTGTTTCCCGATATAAACCTGCTAAACAAAAGACTCTGAAAAAAAGCGAAGTCTTCTTCAGCTTTCTGCATTATTTCTTTAAGGCTGCCACTCAACGTAACAAGTTCCCAGCCGGCGTCTCTGAGAGGATAGAATATACCCTCAAACCACTCGTTCCTCCATCTATCTCTTTCAGGATCCATAATCAGCAAAACTTCCACGGGTGAGTGAATGCCGAGCAATCTCCTTCCGAAGTGACCTATGGCGACAATTGTGCCGCTTTTCCGTAAGTTGTTCGCTTCCGAGACAAAACGATTTGCAAGCATGTTATATAGAGACATCAAAGCCACTTCTACAAGACTTGCATTCTGCTCAGGACTTGGAGCCAGGGACTCTTCCAGTTGCTTTTTCTTTTTCTGTAAACTATCAGTGATAAAATTCATTTTTCACACCTTCTTAAAATTATTGATCTTTTTTGTTAGTATTTTCAGGACCACGTATTGTTCATTGCTGTTATCAAAAAAATTACGAACCATTGTTTTGGTGACTCAAGTTTGAGTATGCGGGAACCCACAAAACATCAGCACAGAAATAACAAGGAAATCGTTCTGAAAGCGTTAAATATTAGCAGACCATGATGAATATTTGAAGAAATAATAATAGGTGTTAAGATGACCCGGGAATTGGTGTTCTTACGATGATTCTAAGGTCTTTCTCGATAGATTCCAGCCTCCCTTTAAGCTGGGATAATTTTTCCGCAATCTCGCTGCTTGTCTCTTTCCTTTCACTAACAGCTTCTAGCGCAGATCTGGTTTCCAGAATTGCTATTTCGATGCGATTTTCAAACATTTTCTTAAGCTTGTCCAGGTAAATATCAACTAATTTATAAGCGTATCGAAATTTAAAATTCTGATGATAATCCTGTAGGGAAAAGAGCAAATCTTTTTTGGCCTCATTTTTCATGAAATTAACGGCTTCTTTCAGCATTTCATCAAAATAGTCTTCTTTTTTGCTTTTTTTATACCCCAGGACTTTTTTTCTAAAAGAACTCAGAAAATGACTCATCTGCCTGATGCCAAATTTTACCATGAAGGTACTCTTCCCTATGCCTTCCTGGGATAAAAGGTCATCAAAGGGCGGAATTTCGATCTCTGATGAAAAAGCCTCAAGAGTAAAAGGGAGTTCTGTATCGAATGACTTTCTAATGCCGATGGACTCAAAGTCTTGCTGATAGCTTTTAAGAGTACCAGATAGCAAATTCCAGTATGCTCTTCCCTGTTTCCCCAGTTCTCCCGATATGTATTTCTTCAGGTCCTCGGCAAATTCAAGGATATTTAGCTTAACCTTTTCTACCAAAACCGTTGTTAACAGCTCTTTAAACTCCAGATAGAATGCGTACATATTTAGCGCCATCTGTTTGTGATCAGCTATCTTGCTTCTTACGAACCTTTTTTCGATCTGGAAATTGTCAATGGCATCAAGCGCAATTCTTGTAGCCGAGTTTTCGCTGCCCGTGAAAAAATCATCTACTTTTCTGCCGATCTCTTTTTTTAGACTGTCTTGCAATCCTTCTAACATATTTTCCACCGCTCCAAGCTGTCGATTTACCGTCTCGTTATAACTTTCAATTTCTGCTGAAATAAACTCCAGTTTTTCATCACTTTTATCCAGCAAATCCATCCTTAAATTTAGAGAATCCAACAAGTTAGCTGCAAGCAAGAAAAGTTTTGTGTATGTGGTCTCTATAATCAGGTTCTCTCTCTTCTCTTCTATAACCCTCTTTAGGTGTATCTTAAACTTTTCAAAACTTTCGGCTGATTTCTGGATGAAATTTACTTGCCTCTTCCACATTTCAAGCCTCATTTTCTCAACATCAGATATCTTTTCCACAGTATTCGCCATCAGGTGGTAGAGGCAAGAGAAACTGAAGATCTGCGGGTCTATTGCAACAAAAGAAAGATCCCTTTTAACCTTTGATTCAAGGTCATTCCAGTCTTCGATTGATGAGTGGGAGTCAAAATCTACGTTTAAGATAAAAACGGTGTTGGGATAAAGCTTTAGCTTTTCTATAGCCTTCAGTAGCTTAAAGTCTGCTTCCCTCAAACCTATTCTTGTATTGATGATGTAGGTAATAAAATGACTTTTCAGCAGGTAGTCTTGAACGAGAGAAAAATGAAGTGGGTTGGGCGAATCGATACCCTGGCAGTCGGCTATTTCCAGGGAATCCCCGAGATTTGCTAATGGCCACCGTAGTTCCATGTCCATCAGGTATACAGCAACACTTTCATTTCCGACGAATTTCTGATGCTCGTAGATACTATCTTTGTGAAACGTGATCTCGCTCTCGATACCCTCTTTAATATATTGAGAAACCCTGGCAAATCCGTTGAGGTATGCACCCAGCACAACAATATTCGAGTCGATTCCCGCTTTATAGAACATTTGTTCTTTTTTCAGAATCTCCAGCCAGTTTTTCAATTCATCCCTGTGATCATCCGACCGGAGATCAAAGTTAGAGATTATCTTCTTTTGCTTTCTTGAAAGATCACTCAGTGGCAAGATTTGTAGGCAATTTCTGATGTGCTCGTTAATTTGTTCCCAGCTTTTCAATTTAACCCATCCACTGACATCTTCGGAATCAACAATGCGGGTTATGAAAGCAGTAATAATCCCTGCACCTCTTTTTAAGAGATCCGTTTCCAGCAGAGAGTTTATAAGAGTGCTTTTGCCAGCTTTTACCGTCCCCACAACAGCTATTCTGAATAAGGGGTTTTCGGCTCCTTCCCTTGCCGCACTTAGGTGCTTTTTCCACAGCTCCAGCACCCTAGCGTCTACTTTGACAATTTCCTCATACTTTTCAAGTACAGCTTCAAGGCCGTTGATATACTCAGGTACTTGAGGTAACAAAGCTTGACTGTTTTCCATAGATTTGATCCAGATGATGGGTAAAATATTATTACAAAGGCGAGATGACTTCAGAAAGTTCCGCTTTCAATTCCCTTTCCATTAGTTCTTTCAAAGCATCCATCGGTTTTTTACCTTCGAAAAGAATCTGGTAGACACCGGTAGCTATTGGCATGTCAACTTCCATTTTCTTCGCCAGGTTATACACGGACCTGGTTGTGGCAACCCCTTCTGCAACCATTTTCATGTTTTCGAGTATTTCTTCAAGAGTCTTACCCTGCCCCAGCTTTAAGCCCACTGTTCTATTCCTGCTCAAGTCACCGGTACAGGTTAAAAGTAAATCTCCTATACCTGAAAGGCCCGCAAAAGTCAGGGGTTGAGCCCCCATTTTTACACCGAGGCGGATCATCTCCGCCAGTCCTCTGGTGATCAGGGCTGCCCTGGTATTGTGCCCGAATCCAAGGCCATCAGTAATACCAGCTGCAATAGCGATCACGTTTTTGAGCGCTCCTCCTAGTTCAACACCTATTTTATCTGTGCTGGTGTATACTCTAAAATACTTAGTGGAAAAGATTTTCTGGAGTTCCCTCGCAAGTGACGGATACGTTGATGCCACCGTTACGGCAGTAGGAATTCCTCTTATAACTTCCTTTGCGAAGGATGGTCCACCCAGGGTAGCTATTTCCACTTTTTTCTTTATACCCGATAATTCTTCCTGCCAGACACCCGTCATCGTAAAAAGTGTCTCGTTTTCTATACCCTTACTGGCGCTGACAACAACTGCATTATCCTTCAAGAAAGGAATCATCTGCCGGGCAACTGTTCGATAAACCTGAGACGGAACAACCATTACGACAATATCTTTTTTGATTACAACTTTTTCAAGTGAATTGGACGGGTAAATGTTATCGGACAGCTTGAAACCTGGCAGGAAATAAGTGTTTTCCCTTTCCGTCTTTATTATATCCACTAATTCGGGCTCAAATACCCACAGATCTATTCTGTAGCCCTTAACAGCCAGGAGGTTCGCCAGAGTTGTTCCCCAGCTCCCTGCACCAACTACCGCTATGTGTTCCATCCCTTT
>QMLL01000041.1 GCA_003646715.1 Deltaproteobacteria bacterium | reverse complement strand
GTGTACTCATCTTCCATATCCCGCAGGACTTCTTTCAGGCTAATCCTCTCTTCCTGCAAATCTTCTTTTAATTTTATGATTTCCCTTATGCCTATTGACGTTTCGAGAATAGCGTCCAGAACTTCCTGCTCACCTTGCTCAATCCTCTTCGCAATCTCAACTTCGCCTTCCCTGTTCAGCAGGGAAACCATGCCCATTTCCCGGAGATACATCTTCACCGGATCCGCAGCCTTTTCTTTGTAATCGAGATCATCTTTAAGGACATCGCTTTCAACAGCACTCTTTTCATCCGCAACAAGCTGCTTGTTTTCCGGGCTGTAGTCTTCCGGACGCTCCACAACTTCTATGTCCATCTCTTCGAAAATGGCCAGTATATCTTCAATCCTTTCAGGACTGACCATATCTTTGGGCAAAACCTGATTCAACTCATCGTAGGTCAGGAAACCTTTTTCTTTCCCGATATTGATGAGTTTTTTAAGTTTTTCGGCCCCGAGTTTTTTTGACATAGGCTCTTCTCCCCTTAATCCATATATAATTTCACTACGTGTACAAAAAAGAAAACAGGTCCCCTCCTGGAGCTCCACCTGTCGATTTTCCAATATGTTGAGGCTTTTCAAGGCAAGGTGCAATCGGAAGATTTCTGACCATTTATGTATTCTGTTTTCTCCTTTGAAAGTAAAACCTATTTATTATATTCTATTCTCAGAAACAGATCAACATTAAAAAAACCCCTCGAACTTATTAAGGAGTTCTTTCAGCTTCGTCACATCGCCCTTTGCTTCGGCATCACTGATCTGCGAGAGTATTTCCTTTTTCTTTTCCTCGATTACCCTTTCTTCCAGTGCACCTATTTTGTTCTTCAAGTGCGTCAAAGCTTCGCTCTCCGTGTTCCAGCACTGAGAAGACACCCATAAATCAACCACCTGGCTCTCGCAACCTTGATCTGCTGTCTCATGAAGGAGTTCTTCTATTCCGAAAGATCCCTGTTTCCGCCAAATTTCGATAACCGCCTCAAGAATTTTTCTCAGGGTAGTGCTTCCAAAAAGTGAAAGGAGCTTTTCAGCATCAATTTGCGATAAAAACCCAGGATTATGGAGGAGTACTTTCAAGATACTCTCTTCGAGAGGACACACTTCTTCGATACCACCAGCATCATCACTTTTAAAACCATTTCGCCGATATTTCCCTCTGCCTGCCCCGGATTTCAGTTCTTTGAACCTCTGGGAAATCGCGCTTTCGGAAATACCGGTTTTTTCAGCGATTTTACTTATGTATACTCCACGAACCACGGGGTTGGAGACGTCTTTAATCACTGGTAAGAGTTCGTCTATTAACCGAGCCCTAGATTCAAGGGTATCATCATAGGAAGCAACCTTCTGCTCAATATAAAATTCCGTAAGCTCCAGAGCCTCATCAAGCAAATCTCTAAAACTTTCAGCACCGTATTTTTGCACATAGTCATCAGGATCAAGATTATCCGGAAGCACCACACATCTTGCCGGAAATTGTTCCAGCAGGAACAGTTCAAGAGACCTACTGGCCGCCTTAACGCCCGATTCATC
The DNA here is from genome assembly GCA_003646715.1 of Deltaproteobacteria bacterium. GTDB lineage: Bacteria > Desulfobacterota > Syntrophobacteria > B119-G9 > B119-G9 > B119-G9. The sequence continues at coordinate 8,096 of QMLL01000041.1, read as the reverse complement.
TCCGTCAAATACTAACACAGCCTCCTCAGCAATCCTTTCCAGTAATCTTACGTGTTGACGGGTAAGAGCGGTACCCAACGTTGCAACAACGCTACGAATACCACTGGCATGCAGCCTCAATAAATCCAGATATCCCTCAACCACTAGGACACTCTTATCACTTCTGCAGGCTTCTCGTGCAATATGGTAACAGTACAATACTCTGCCCTTATGATATATGGGCGTTTCAGGACTGTTCATATACTTGGGTGGGATATTGTTATCAAGAGTCCTTCCCCCAAAAGCTATTATCTGTCCTCGGGAATTTCTAATGGGGAACATCAATCGGTGGCGAAAACGGTCCCGGTACAATCCCTTTTTATGTTCAACGATTAACCCTGCTTTCAATGCCAGTTGAACCGGTACGTTACGAGAGCTCAAAAACTTTAAGAGAGAATCCCACTTATTTAAAGCATATCCCAATTTTTGTTCCCGGACAATAGCAGGAGGGATATCACGTTCTTTCAAGTAGACTCTGGCGGGAAGTCCATGGGCTTCTTCAACAAGGGTCTTATGGTAAAACTCAGCAGCTATCTTATTTACCTGCAACAGTTCTTCACGTATATCTTTTTCTTTGCTTACTTTCTCATGGTCGTACTTTTTGAGCTCTATACCATACCTGTCTGCCAGTTCCTGAAGTGCTTCATAATAAGAACAATTTCTATACAACTTTATAAACGTGACTACATCACCACCCGCTTTGCATCCAAAACAGTAGAAGAAGCCCTTTGCTTCATTCACTGTAAACGAAGGATCTTTATCCGCGTGGAATGGACACAGACCAACATAATTGCGCCCGGCCTTTTTCAGCCGGACAAACGTGGATATCACATCCACGATGTTTGCGGCTCGTCTTACTTCTGCTGCCTGTTCTCTTAAATTAGACATGGAGTAAACACATAAAAAAAGAATATTATCCTTTTAGTTCCACGACAGTTACGCCTCGCCCACCCTGTCTCAATTCTGGAAAGTAAAAATTGGAAACCTGAGGATTAGAATCGAGATATGAGTGAATTCCTGCGCGGAGTCTTCCGGTTCCATGGCCATGAATTACAGTTATTTCATCGATCCCAGCGAGTATGGCTGAGTCAATAACCTTGTCCAGCTCCTCGATTGCCTCTTCCACTGTTTTTCCAACCACGTTGACTTCCCTGGTAACGTTGGACGGAACTGGAAAACGCAAACAATTATCATGCTTCTGGACTGTTTTTCTAAAGGTACTTTTTGAGGAGTGAGGTACTAGGTCTGCTGGTGGAACCTTTATCTGCAGGTTTCCCACTTGAACTTCTGCAATCTTTTTATCGCGGGATATACGTACGAGTTTTCCAATTTTCTTGCATGAAATAATCTTTACCTGCTCTCCGACTTCCACCTGCCCCCTTAGCCTGTCTTCTTTTAAACTGACAGTTTCATGGGGTTTCAATTCCTGTGTGGTTCTGTGCTTGATCACCCCAATGTCATGCTTTATTCTCGGAGCATTCCGCAGACCTTCTTTTCTCAGCTGAGTAAGAAGCTTTCGAAATTCCCTTTCTGCCTGATTAATAATTTTTCTGGCTTTCTCCGATGCATCAAGCAAAACCTTATTTTTTTCGCGCACCAGTCGCTCATGTTCCTCTTCAAGTCTCTCTTTTAACAGCTTTACGGATCTCTTCTCGTTTTCTAGTTCATCTTTGATCGCCGCAGTGGCTCGTTGAAGAGCTTCCAGTTCACCAAGCACACGGTTTCCTTCCAGTTCGTTCTTTTTGAGAAAATTCTTGGCTTTCTCCAATATGAACCCGGGAAAACCATGGTGCATTGCTATGTCGAAAGCATTACTCGTACCCGATAATCCAAATTGGAGTCGGAACGTAGGCTGCCCCGTGGCTTCGTCAAAACTAACAGAGACATTTTCAACCTCCGGTGTTATTGCAGCATAAGCTTTCAACATATGGAAATGAGTCGTAACAAGAGTCCAGATGCCCTGTTCTTTCAAGTGTTCCAGGATAGCAAGGGCGAGCGCAGCCCCCTCTGTAGGATCGGTGCCAGTCCCAAGTTCATCCAGCAACACCAGCGAATCCGATGTTACAGATTCCAGAATGACTCTCAAGTTTTGTACCCTTGCAGAGAAGGTGCTGAGATGCGTCTGAATATCCTGTTCATCACCTATATCGACAAATATCCCTTCAAAGACTCTGAACAGGCTACCTTCCTTCACAGGCACCGGTATTCCGCTCTGGTTCATCAAGGAAAGAAGCCCCACAGTTTTCAGGGTAACAGTTTTTCCGCCGGCATTTGGACCACTGATTATCAACGTATGACAAGCGGGAGTTAGAACCAGAGAAATAGGAACTGGCTTTGGTACTTTTAGCCCGGGTTTGAGAGGCAAAATCAGTTTCTTCTTGAAAGAATCCGGCATAAGCTCTGATCCCTGTTGGGCAAGGTACTGGAGAAGCAAAAGGGGGTGATAAGCATCATTGAGTTTAAAATCCGTATTTGAAAGTTCAGGGACAATCCCGTTGATTATCTTTCCCAACCGGGCTTTTGCACGGATACAATCGATTTTTCCAAGAAGCTCCAGGTTGGCCTCAATTTGTTCCGAATTTTCCCTCACTTCATTGCTCAGGTTAGCGAGTATTCTTCTTTCTTCTGCTTTCTCGGCTTGATGAAGCTCGTTCCACTCGTTGTTTAGAGAGACCAGCTCTAGCGGCTCCAGGTATACAGTGGCACCACTCTGTGATGCATCATGAATTATTCCTTTTATAACTCCCTTGGATTCTGCCCTTACCGGAACCACAAATCTGTTATTCCTCACGGAAATAACACGATCCTGAAAAATGTGAGCTATCCCTTTGCGCTCGAATAAAGAACCAAAATTCGCATTGATTTTTTCCCGAAGGGTATGAAGCTTTTTTCTGATTTTTTGAAGCTCAGGGCTTGCCGAATCTTTAATGGTCCCCCAATCGCTGACTGACTCGTTTATTTTTCTGTAAAGCTCTTCAAGCGGGACAAGCCCGGAAAACAGTTCTCTCACATTAGGATAGTACTTGTCACATTTATTCTTCCACCTGTAAAGAAGTGATACGGTATGGATGGTTTTCTTTATCTCAAGCAAAGCATTTGCATCCAGCGTAGCGCCCCGGACCTGAAGCGTTTTCAAGTGCGGCCGAATATCATGTACCGACGAAAGTGGGAGCGCGCCTTCGGCACTTTCCAGTTCGCCGATTTCTTTAACCTGGCGATGGCTTATGGTTATTAGCTCAACATTAGCACTAGGTGTTGTTTTCAGACACTCGTCACGCCCCAGTGGTGACACAGCCAGATCAGCTAACAAATCAAGTATTGTCTGATATTCGAGACAGCGAAGAGAATGAGGGTTCATGATGTTGATGATAGTTGTGCGCGTACCATCTGGTTCACTACTTTACCATCGGCACGTCCCGCAATCCGGGGCATAATTGCTTTCATTACCTTGCCCAGATCTTTCACGCTCGTGGCACCTACTTCTTTTATGGTTTCTGTTACCAGTTTTTCCAGTTCTTCTTCGGAAAGCTGTTGAGGCATATACGCCTGCAATATTTCAAGCTCTTGCTCTTCTTTTTGGACAAGATCTTCCCTGCCACCCTTCCTGTATTGCTCTATGGAATCTTTTCTCTGCTTAATCTGATTGGACACAATCTGGAGTACTTCCCGTTCTTCAAGTTCTCTTCTCAGTTCCTTCTCCTTATTCTTCACCGCGGTAAGAATCAGGCGAAGTGCCCCCAGCCTTATGCTATCTTTGGCCTTCATGGCCTCTTTCAAATCAGAATGAATTTGATCCAGCAATGACATCAGCTTAGCTCCTCTCTTTTTCTTCTCCTCTTTCTGCCGCAGCAGATAAAAATTTGCACCTATTTCATTTATTTGTTACGAGGCTACCAGTAGACGTGGCAAACGTTATCTGTAATTCTAATTTGTTTCGCTGGTAAGTCAATAAGCTTACCGCACAAATTTACCACTCGTACAAGACTTCCCAATGATTATGGAAAGAAGGATCAAACTGGCTATATCTGAAAACCATGGTTTTCCCTTTTCCGGGTGCATTGCTGGAATTTTCTTTCCAATAACGGATGTGTATTGCTGGCACGAGATCACCTTCATAGGTTTCAGCCCCGGGGATCTCAGATTTTGGAAGCCACACTTCTTTTTCTTCGATAATCTTCCAGACCGTATTATACTTTTTGCTTCTGACTCTCTCGCCTACCCTGGGCAATTCAAGCTTTTCCCTGAGATCTTTAAACTTATAAGGAGACAGTTCTCCGTGATCAAGCACTTTTTCACCATAGATCATTATTCCGATGGCACCAAGAGGAGCGGTAAGCAAGATTGAAAGAACGGCTATTGCCAGTATCAGTTCCCCAGATGCAACACCGGCAGCCAGCGGCACCGCTCCAATCGCCGCTTGAACTGTGGCCTTAGGAATATAAGCTATCACACAAAAGATCTTATCCCTGAAGTTAAGCCCGCTGCCAATGAGAGACAGGTACGTGCCCACACTTCTGAAGATAAGACCTATAAGTACGACAAGTGTCCCGGTAAGACCGGCTTTCCAGGCAACATGTACGTTTACCTGGGCGCCAACGAGGACAAACAACAGCAACTCTGCAAAAACCCAGAGCTTTTTTAATTTTTGGGAGATCATGTGAGCAATGGGTTCAGACTTTTCCAGTATTATAAACCCGATAGCCATTACTCCCAGTAAACTAGCTATAGGTACCCATTTTTCGCATACATCTTCAAGCCATGTGAGGAGGATCGAAACACCCAGCACCGCGAGAGTCTTCTTGGGCGGGCGCCAGTCGTATTTCTGAAACAATTTGTACAGGAAATAACCCGGAATTATACCCACAAGAATGCCAAGAGTTATTGAAACGGGGATTTTTGCAAGGCTTGATAGTATGCTTACTTCTCCTCCTCCATACATCCCCAAAAATATAGTAAAGATTACAATCACGAAAACATCATCCACCGAAGATGCAGCCAGGATCAAGGTAGGAATCCCCTTCTTTGCGCCCCTTCCCCTATCCATAAAATCTATCATGAGCGGCACTACAACCGCAGGAGATACAGCACCAAGAATGGACCCCAGGATAGCGGCTTCGAGATAACTAATGTGAAGGAGAGGAGGTGCAACGAGTACTACCCCTACAATTTCAAACACTGCAGGTATGCATGCCATAGTGAGAGCTGCTTTACCAACCCTGTTGAGGGTATCCTTGTGGAGCTCGAAACCGGCTCTCAGCAGTATCACAATCAGAGCAATCTTCCTGAAATCACCGGAAACATCCATCATTTCCGGCTGCATGAGACCAAATACATATGGTCCGCAGAGGATTCCAACTATAAGCATTCCCACCAACCCGGGAAGCTTCAGTTTTCTGAAAAGATAGTCAGCACTTAAGCCTAAAATGATTATGAGAGCTAAACTTACTGCCATACCAACTCCTGATTGGATCTTGAATTCTTAACCAGACACAACCTCATAACAAGTTTTTAAAGTTTTAGCTTTTTACACTCTTTCGAGTCAACAGGCAATACCAAGCTTCGCATGGATTTAAAAACTTCATTCGCGGTTGGGCATTAGCAAGGACATGCCAGGTTGCATCACAATTTTTTTTCACGTCAAATAAACCAGTAAAAACAGCATTAAAAATCCATTGTTTTTTGAAAGATAGTTGATATACTCCTATGTTTATTATAAAAGAGTCTAATCGGAGATAATTCTTCGGTTGAGGGAAAAAGTAGGTGCTTGCCAATGAAGATTGGAGTTCTTTCAGATACTCATTTGAGCGAACTAACGCCTGAATTTGTAAAGGTTGTTGAAGAATATTTTAGTGATGTCGACGCTGTAATTCATGCCGGAGATATTGTTGGCTATCCGGTTTACAGTTATCTTGAACAGTTTCCCCTGTACGCCGTGAGAGGCAACATGGATAGCCCCGCTTTGCAAGACATTCTGGACGCTAAAATTTTCTTCACCCTAGATAAGCTGAAAATAGGGGTAACCCACGGATGGGGTATTTGTTATCCCATTGAAGAAAACATCTTGAAAGAATTTCCACAAGCAAACATTGTGGTTTACGGGCATACTCACAGGCCGCTGATAAAACATCTGCCGGACGGCAGGTTACTTTTTAATCCCGGTTCCTTGAAAGGTAACCGGCCCAAGTATCCTCCCAGTGTTGGATTGATTCACATTAACGGTGATACGACAGTAAAAGCTGAAATTATTTACTTGACGGGTTGATGCTATGAAGAATCTCTGGGCTCCGTGGCGAATGGAATACATCCTGGGTGAAAGGGAAAATTATTGCATCTTTTGTCCACCACCCCCTGACGCAGATGATAGTGAACGACTTATACTGTTTAGAGGTAAGCATTGCATGGTGGTGATGAATAGATATCCTTACAATAATGGACACCTGTTAGTTGCCCCCTGGCGTCATTTGCCTTCGCTGGAAGGGCTGAGCGACGAGGAATTGCTTGAACTCACCAAATTGGTGAGAAGCTGTATAAGGATAATAAAAAAGGTTATGAATCCCGATGGTTTTAATGTGGGACTCAATCTTGGAAAAGTGGCAGGTGCAGGAATGGCAGACCACCTCCACTATCACGTGGTTCCAAGATGGAATGGTGATACGAGTTTTATCACGGTGCTCGGAGAAGTCAGGACGATTCCCGAGCATTTGCAACAAACGTATCGAAAGTTGAAACCTTATTTCGAGGAGGGAGAATTTAATGAGGCTCTTTAAATTAATTATTTTCTTGTTGGTAGTAGGCATTATAGCTTTATTTGCTTACCAAAACATGGCAACTTTCAGTGTTTCGCACAACTTTGTTCTGGACTTGAAAGTTAGGGCTCCCATCGAATGGTCGCTGAAAGTTTATGAAATCTTGCTCATCAGTATAGGAATTGGCTTTTTCATCGGGATTGTTCTTCTGCTGAAACCCTGGCTTGGTACTCGAAAGACACTTTCCAAGGTTAGAAAGGAAAAGGAAACGCTTCAGGAGAAACTCGAGTCTTACCAGGGATTTCCAACACCAACAGAGGGGAAACCGGCTGCCGAGCAAGAAGCTACTGAAAAACCCGAAGAACGGGTAATTATTCCGCCTGCTCCCGAACAAACCCGGGAAGAAACTTCCCCACCGGCTGATAAGGTCTCAGAGGAAAGCAAGGGAACAGAGGAGAAGCCGGAGGAACCGGCTGCTGAAACAGAGGCAAGCGATGCTGAAGAAAAGAGCAGCCAAGAAACTTCAAAAGAAACGCAGAAATAGTTTGATCGAAAACCGATTAAAACCGACAATTTTCTTTAGTTATTCCGAATTACCACCAGCCAGCACTGGTGGTATTTCATTTTTAGAAAGCAATCATAAGCAGTGAAGTATGAAGCCATGGCTGATAGTGGCGAAGGGAAATCCATTCAAAAGATCACCGCTTCTCTAACTCCGATGATGCAACAGTATCTGGAGTTAAAGGAGAAATACCAAGGCACACTTCTCTTTTACAGAATGGGAGATTTTTACGAAATGTTCTTCGAGGATGCTGAACTGGCATCCAGAATTCTTGGCATAACGCTCACTTCCCGCGACAAACAGGCCGAAAATCCCATCCCGATGTGCGGTGTCCCCTACCACGCTGCTGAAAATTATATTTCTAAGCTACTCGAGGCCGGACACAAGGTTGCAATTTGTGAACAGGTTGAAGATCCCAAGAAAGCGAAGGGGCTTGTAAAAAGAGAAGTCGTTCGGGTCCTGACGCCAGGACTGGTTACCAGCGATGAAAACCTGGAAGCCAAGAACTCGAACTACCTTGCCGCTATCTTTCCAGACAAAAAGAGGGATTCTTTTGGACTGTCGTATCTTGACATCACCACCGCCGAGTTTAAAGTCACCGAATTAATCTCGGCAGACGAGCTTATCGACGAACTAGCTCGCATTTCACCAAAAGAACTTCTTGTTCCGGATAACATTTCCGATTGGTTCAAAAAAAACAGTGGAAAAATAGTAAACTGCTATGTCAATTACATAGATGATGACTATTT
>QMLL01000040.1 GCA_003646715.1 Deltaproteobacteria bacterium | reverse complement strand
ATTTTTGGTGGCGGTGCAGGGACTTGAACCCCGGACGCTGCGGATATGAGCCGCATGCTCTAACCAACTGAGCTACACCGCCAACATACGATTAATTAAGAATTTTTTGTTTTGTTGTCAACTCTTTTCGTTACATATTTTATCAATCTTTTTTCTTCACATAAAGTAGCTCACGCTCAAAAATGTATCCTACAACTCTCTCCAATTCCTCCCTTGTACACTCATTTTCAAGACCCAGATATTCAAGTGCCTTGCTCAAAAATCTAACACCTCTTTCGAGAGAAGGGGTAGTAATCGCGTTTGCTGTGGTGTAGTAGCCCCATATCTTGAACGGCAAATTGTATCCGTCTTTTTCTGACAGTTCGAGAAAATCATACACAACTACTCTATCATCGTTAGAAAAAAATCCCTTGGTGCTGACAGGCAATTTTACTTCGTCGGCGAATACCTCAATATCATATCTGCTTTCCATGTACCTCCTAAGCGCTTCCAGTTCAGTACCAGTGAGGTATCTCTTTACGTCAATCTCAAGTATCTTCCGCAACTTATCTGGTAACGAATAATAATCATCTATCAAAACATCGAACGGTGCCGGAGGAACTTTCCTTTCCAGGCAGTACCATGTAATTTTCACGTTGTGATACACGGCATCCTCGGTCAGAAGATTACTAACGGAATATGCCCGGTACAGTTTAATACCGGTTGCCGCAATCTTCCTTTTGTCTTTTCCGCCCTCAATAACCCTCAAATGCCTTATCACTTATCAAACCCTTCGATATTATTGCTTAAATAATTTTATCCTATATTTTCAGAACTACAATACCTAACCGTTTCCACCCTTAGGTCCTAATTTTTTTATTAACTTGTCTTCCACAGGTTCCGGCACCAGCCCTTTCACGCACCCTCCAGCCTGGGCCACTTCCTTTATTAACCGGGAGCTAATATATATCCACCTGAGCCCTGTCATCAGAAAAAGCGTTTCCATTTCATTGCTAAGCTTTCGGTTCATCAGTGCCATCTGAAATTCATACTCAAAATCACTCACAGCCCTCAAACCCCGCAGCACAACCTGGGCTCCCACCTTTTTTAAGTAATCAACAAGAAGCCCCTCAAAGGAATCAATAATTACTCTCTCCTTCAACGGAGAATCCGCTAGGGTATCTTCTATCATTTTCAAACGTTCTTCCAGTGTAAAAAGGGGCTTTTTACCGGGGTTGTGTGCTACGGCAATTATTACCTTATCGAATATTTTGAGGCCACGAGCTAGCAAATCAAGATGTCCGTTTGTTATGGGGTCAAAGGTACCAGGATAAACAGCAACTTTTTTCATATCAACATCTCGCTTTCATTCATGTTGGTAATAACCTAGTTTCATCACAATTCACGCCACAACAGGAACTTACCTTCCCCAATTTTACGCATTCCCCTTACTTTTCACAGGCGCCGATAAAAACCGGGTGAGTACTTTAGCACATTTGTGGGGAAAATGGAATCTAGCATTGTAGAAAGTAAGAGAGCTATTTTTACCACAGAGACACAGAATGCACAGAGGACATCTCTATACTTTTCTCCAATTTTATCGAGCAGCAGCTCCGATGCAAGATACCGATTAGAGAATAAATACCTGCCCCTTCGGGGCAGTGTATTTTTGTCTGTCGGTATCTCCCGACAGACAAAAAACAAACTCACCTCTCTGTGTTCTCCGTGCCTCTGTGGTAAAATTCTCATCAAAGTTGAAAATCTGGAATTACGCTATACGTCATTTCCCGTCCGAGTAGGGTTTACCATAAAGATAAAAAGAAACGGAGGTATCCCCGTAAGTTTTACGAGAATAGAGTTCGAGGCATCCATAGCTGTCCGCCAGTGTCAGGTCCGATTCATGTTCAGCCACAACGATGGCGTCGTCATTGAGTATTTCACCTTTTCCGAGGATCTTAAGAATTTCTTCTGCAATTTTTTTTCTGTAAGGAGGGTCCAGAAAGACAAGATCAAATAATTGTCCCTCAGATTTCAGTCTCCTGAGACCGCTTTTCACGTCTGCACACCAGATGTCTGTCCTCTCACCGGCTCTAAGAGCACGAATATTCGACTTAATCACTCCAGCAACTTTTGGATCTTTTTCGATAAAAAGCACGAATTCGCCACCTCTACTCAGCGCTTCCAGACCCAGAGCCCCACTACCTGCAAAAAGATCAAGCACGCGAGCGCCTGACACGTGGTCCCCCAGAATACTGAAAATGGCTTCTCGAACCCTGTCACTCGTAGGCCGTACCTTTCTGCCCTTCAACGTCTTAATCGTTCTGCCCTTGTACTGCCCTGCTATTATTCTCATCTAAAACTAACCAAACCAGTTAAAACGAAAAGCCTTATAAACGGCTTGACACCTGATAGAATGAACTTGCCCGGGATAGCCGTGATTGAAAAAAGTATTGCACAAAACGCAATGAGCACAAAAATAGAAAGTGGTGTTTGAAGATAACTTGCAAGAATAATCAAAATTAGGACACAAGCAATTTTTGCTTCAGGATCAAGTCGATGAAGCAGAGATGTCCCCGGTAAATATTGTCCAAATGCCAGATTAAACGATTGCATGATCGGTTATAAAGCTCTCGGAAACATCCTACTGGACAGCCAAGTTCTCCTCAGTGTATCAAAAACAAATTGACTATATATCAAATTATGTTAGCATAACAGGAAATTGTGTGAAAAGATGTTGCACGGGCAGGCGATCACTCTACACTAATTTTTCATAAACAGGGGTCAACTAAAAGGGGGAAACGGACCAACCCGGGGTACTGGGAAGCAAAATTATTGCTAATCAAAAAACTCGCATTCAAACTATCACCACTCTTAAATAGGCACCTCTTAAACGTCCATAAGTTAATTGCTTCTTATTAACTCTTTGCAGTGCTTTTCATTTTTCTTTTATCTCGGTTTCGCAGCGCAAAATTAACAGGGAAAGTGTCAGAACTTTAGAGCTAACTTGAGACCGTAAAAGTCTAGCGGTTTACTATGGCATTTGCCTTGGTCGCAGCGCTATTACTGATCGTGAGAAAGCAGGCATAAACGGGACCTGTCTCCCTGCGCAACCTACAACGTCTCGTAATTTTAACGAGAAAAGGTTCATCGAAGGGAGGTGAGTAAAATTGTCAAATGGATATCAGAAATATTCATAAATCCTTGAAGGGAGGCAGGCATGGCAAACAAAACAAAGTTAAAATGGACTCTCGTGTTTTTGGTCATTCCCTTGCTCTTGTTTCTTAAAATACCAGATTCTCCCGGGAGTGAATGTCCTGGAGATCTGGGGGACAGGGCAGATGTTACAAGCAATCCCTCCGGAAACGATTATGACGTCTACTTTACTGACAACGACACCACATCCAGCGACTACTGTGAACGGTTTAGAGCAGAATGGGTAAGGGATGCCGTATTAAACGCCCACAATGTATACGTCAGCACAACACATAACTTTAAAAATCCTTATTTTTCAGTCAGCCCCAACGACATTTGTATCTATGATTCAGCAAACATTGGCACGGCGGGAAAAAATCGAATCACGCTTGATGCACCATCCATAAGCAGTGCAACGGAGCCGTGGTTACGAACCATTGTGTCTCATGAGCTGTTTCACCATGTGCAATTTCATTACATAGACTTCAATCAGTGGCCATCGTGGGGAGCATGGACGGTAGAAGGGACCGCACGTTCCATGGAAGACAAGATCTACCTGGACAATGACAACAATCCCGCAAATGCCCTTTACTTCGGTCAGGTCAACAATTATCTTGGAGATCCAAACAGGACACTGATGGACATATCATATTCGGCCGCCCTGTTCTGGACTTACCTTTGCGAACAGCTGGGTACTCCTTTCCCTGAACCCGCCAGGGGTGTTGATGTTATCCAAAGATTCTGGGCCAATACCGATGGTAACAGTCCTGATAGCATGAAATATATCAGGGAAACCATAAACTCATTCAGTTCCGGCACCACTTTTGAGGAGATGTTCAGAGACTTTTGTATAGCCAACTACACCCACGACCTCGACGTAAGCGCCCTCTCAGACCCAGACAAGTACAGGTACTACGACGAAACAGCAGCCGGAGGAGGGACATCGTACGACAGCGTTGCAAGAACATCCGTGGGTTCCTGGAATACCACGCATTCAGACCAGGTTGTCAGATGGGGTGCCCGTTACTTTGAAATAAACGTCCCGTCCGAGAAACGATGTGAAGCAATAGGATTCTGGGGAAAATCGAAGAGTGGCGAGACCCTCTCTTGGGCAATAATTGGCTTACAAGGCGACAGGGTGCTTGATATCTATCGTTCTTCCGGGGGAACCTTCTACCGAGCTCTCATTAATCCTCCCAGGAGTCTTTACGATAAGCTGGCAGTGGTCGTTGTAGGCCTCAATAAGGGGAGTGACTTTGATTACGCTTTCGGATGGGGTGCTGTAAGCGGCGAAATAAGAAGGCCAATTATGAGTCGCATGGCCTACGTGGGTGAGAAAGACGATCCCGAGCGGTTTCAGGCCAGATTGAGGCTTCTCGGTCCTTCTGTGCTTACCCCGCCTGGAACAGGTTCCATATCAATTAAAGGATTGGATCCTACCGATTTTACGGTGGTGCTCGAGAGCTCATCCACTGGAGCAGAGTACGTGGCTTCCATCATAAACGCTAGTTATGTCAGTGGTGAGTACTGGCTCGTCATCCAGGCTCCCGAGATCACAAATGCTGCGGATGGCGATCTTTATGACTTGAAAATCTGCTTTTGTGCTGACGATGGATCTTGTGCAAGCAGTATGAACAGTCCAAAATCGGTCCTTTACACCAAGGTAACCCGCAACCAAATGATGGTTCTCGATCGTTCCTACAGTATGCACTATCCGACGGGTGATTCGAAAATCAATGCTGCAAAAACTGCAGCAAAATTTTATGTGGAATCAGCATCTGACGACGACAGATTGGGGCTTGTCACATTCAATGGCAACAACTCTGAATGTGATCACGACGCTGTGATTGATTACGCTTTAACCGACGTACTCGGTCACAGGAACAATCTTATTTCTAAAATACGGTCAGTTACTGAAAGCGGTTGGACGTCTATAGGAGATGGATTGAAAGATGGGCGAAACGAAGTGATGAGTGCTACATCCTCAGCTGATATCCATTCAATAGTCCTGTTAAGTGATGGCATGGAAAATGAGGGTGACTACTGGGCTCTTAATAACCCGTCGTGCAGTACACCACCCGTTAAGAATTCCTTTGATCCCACATCAGGTTGGGCATCAGGGGTGAGGATTGACACGGTTGCCTTTGGTCCCACTACAAACCAGGAAATCATGCAAAATATTGCTGCATTTACTGAAGGTGACTATTACTACGTTAGCTTTGACCCTCCGTCTACTTCAGCACTCGCAATGGCACCGGAAGATGGAAACGGCCTCGCGGCGGCTCCTGTATCATCCTCACTTGAGGTACCAAATCGCCTTGCCAACGTTTACCGAAGCATAGAGGAAGAAGTATACGGTCAAGATCGCCTTTTCTACACGGCAGTTCGCGTATCTGCGGGAAGTCCCGTCTCAGTAAAAATCCCCGTAACGGAAAAAGCAGGCGGTGGCATCAGAGATGCAGTGTTTGGGTTCAACTGGCAGGCAGATGTGGGAGCGGTAAATATAAAGTTATACGACCCGGATGGGATCTTGGTCGTGGCCTCTAGCACGTGGAAAATTTTCTCTTGCGAGACCAACAAAGTATACCATTATGGAAAAATTCTACCTACAGGAGAATGGGAAGCAGTAATTCAACCTTCGAAAAACATTCAACTGTTATGTACGCTTTCAGGAAAAATCGTTCGCGGGGTTGATATAGACATAAAATTCTCACAGGTCCCAGCCCACGAAAAGTGTGATCCGAGGCCAGTGTCAACATACCTTAGAGGCCTGCCAATCACAATCCTTGTCAATCTCAACGACAGCCGTGGTGGTATTTCCGGCCCCAACATGGTTGCAGAAATATCCAATCCTGAAGGCACATCCAATCGTCTGGTTCTCTTCGACGATGGAGACCACGAAGACGGGTTGCCGGGAGATGGTATTTATGGCAACTCCTATACCAGGACTCCATTTTTCAGTAACGGAGGAGGAGCAGATTTTCCGGCCCGGCCACCATCAGGAAAGGTAGGTAGCTACACGGTATCTGTCACGGCAAGAGGACAATCAAACTACGGCGAGGAATTCGAACGGTACGCTACTGGCAGCTTTCACGTGTACGATTACGTGGGTCAGGAATGTGATCCGGATAAAGATAAGGACGGACTACCTGATCGATGGGAAAACCTTGTTGGTCTAGACGACACTGATCCCAGCGATATTGGAGACGATAACGACAATGATGGACTTAATAACAAAGATGAATTTCACTATGGTACTCATCCCTTTAATGCTGATACTGATTCTGGTGGCGAATCTGATGGCTCAGAAGTTATGAATGGAAGAGATCCTCTTTATCAGAGAGATGACTTGCTTCCGGCTATTATCGACTACGGCATTATCACTCAACGAATTGATATCCCCGTACATGAACCAAGACCAAACACTAACATACTGCACTTCCCAGTTAACCCGACCTATCAGTATATGCAGGTTTGGCGAACTGATCCAACGTGGAGCGGATTTAGAAGGGTGGCCAATATAGACCTGAAAAGCGATCCGTCAGGGGTATACTACGACGGAAATCTAAAAAATGGCCAGACCTATCGCTATTACCTGGTCTCCGAGGGACTTAGCGGTGCTACTACAGCACCAACAAGTATTTTCACAGGAACACCAAAGTCTGATCCCTTATCCTCGAAGGGCTGGGTTACCATAAACCATAACGCTTCAAGAACAGATTCCCCGAATGTCTATCTTCAGCTGGATACAAGTGACGATTCAAAATTGGTCAAGGCATCCTGCGATCCCACGCTTGCAGGAGCATCGTCGCAGCCAATGAGCTCAGAAATTCCGTTCACTCTGGTACCCACCGGACCCGAACCCTGCCTCGTAACCGTTTACGTGAAGTTCCTCGATCAGGGGGGCAATCAATCCATAGTCTACACCGCGTCCATCATTCTTGACCAGGGTGGTGATTTTGACGGGGATGGGATCATCAATTCCATTGATCCTGACGACGATGATGATGGCTTAAAAGACTCGCTGGAAATAACGATACCCGGTGTCTTTCCCTTCGGTTATGACCCGTTTAACCCGGATACCGATGGCGATGGCATAAAGGACGGCGACGAAGACCCGGATCGAGACAAGTTAACCAATCTCTACGAACTTAAGTATGGCACGGATCCGGCCCATAACCTGGCTGATATCAACAACGACAATAAATTCAATGCGTTCGACATTAACTACTTCCGTAACTATTTCATGTCTCACGATTCTCGTGCTGACGTGAACGGGGATGGAAAAGTCGACGCAAGAGACATTAACGCCTTCAGAAATGCATACATGAATGAATTGAAGTACCACAACAACTAACATAACCCGAGGGAAATGACATGTTAGTCGTTTCCCTCAACATCGATGAAAGGAGGAACAATGAAAAACAAATTTTTCACATTTACTTTCCTTGCTGTCTTTCTTGCGAGCCTTACAGGAATAAATGCCTTAACAGCTAACGCCGCTACCGTTGATCTGGAGCTTAGACCGGCAGCTCAAACGGTAAACCTGGGAGATCCGGTAGCGGTAGAAGTATATTTTGCAGGAGACCAGTTCTATGCAACATCAGATATTTCAATAACATTTGATTCAACAATATTAAGCTTTAACTCGTGGTCTCCAGGGACATCTATTCTGGCTTATTCCAGTTCCACAGCCTTTCCCATGAGCGAATCGGCACCATTTGGCAGCAACCTACCTGACACTGGGCACGGTTTACTTCTGGCAACAGTGAATTTCACCGCCACGGCGCTCGGAACATCTCCGGTAGATATAGGCACCGCCGACTTATTAATTTTCACCGCTCTATCAGAAACGGGTTTAGGTGAACAATTTACGGGGAAGATTGGCTTAAAGGGAGGAGCAGTAACTGTTGTTCCCATACCGGGAGCGTTGCTATTGCTGGGAAGTGGTTTAGTGGGGCTTTTCGGTTTTCGAAGGTGGGCTAACTAGGTTTGTAATTTTCTGGATTCCAGCCTCTTCAGGAGAGATCTGGAATCCAGATAAGTTATTTCTGCTTAAAAAGTAGAACTAGTACCTGTAATAGTACGCCAGAGAATCTAGCCACTGAGAATCATTTAAAACGGTTCCGATTAATTTTTCTCTGGGGATGAGATTCATTACAGTTTTTATGCTTTCTTGCGACGTATAGTCTGACCTTCCCACCAGAACCATCGCATCAACGTACTCCGAGAACACAAGGGAATCAGGACAGGTATTAAGCCCCGGGGTATCAAAAATAATATACCGGTCGGAATACCTGGTTTTTAATTCCTTGACGAGCGCCTCCATTTTTGGTGAACCAACAACCTCCGGAGCGTTTGTTAGACGTCCTCCTGCAGGCAAAACGGTAAGCTTTTCTATACCCGGGTTCACAAAAAGTTCTTCCAGTTGAGCCTCGCCTTCGAAATAAGACTTCAACCCAGGTATATCATCCCCCAGATCAAGAAGCTGGTGAACCGTGGGTTTTCTGAAATCAACGTCCACCAGAAGTGTCGTCTGTCGAGTATCCTTGGCCATGCAAATCGCCAGGTTCACCGCAATCAGGCTTTTTCCTTCATCGGTGTCGAAACCGCTCACCTGGATGGTGTTGTGTCCCTGAGATCTGGTACGATGCAGAATTCTTGTTCGGAGCAGCTTGAATTGATCCGTTACAGGATCATCTTCATCCACGGCTACTACCTTGTTCAAAAGGAGCTTCTCTTCGGAGACCTGAATCACCCTGGTTTTGAAGTACCTGGGGGCCTCTACTTTTTCCGTCTCTTTCGGCTTCTCGACCACCCTTTCTTGCTGTTCCAGAGCCATTCTCTCGGCCTTGGCCTTTTCAAGTGCTTTCTTTATTCTACTCATGCTTGACTCCTGTATCTCTCATAAATCTACATCCCTAATTCCGAACCCCCAATCCCCCCAATCTCCCAATCCCTAAATTCCTCAATCCCTTAATCCCTTAATCCCTAAAGCAATACTTTGCTTTGAACAAGTCTTGAAAGCTTTGCCCAGAACACGTAAAGGTCCATTACGAAAAAGTGAAAAATAATCAACACAACAATAACCCCCCCAAAGGCAGATGTCACAAGTACAATTTTCTTTCTTCGCTTTTTGATCTTTTCATCAGAGGTAATTATCCTCGGAATTACGGACAGTACCGGGGCCCCTGTTATCTTCTCAAAAGTCTCCACGTCCCTGATGCTCTTGTCCGTGTACTCCCTGAGAGCTGCCATACCCACGGACAAACCCATTCCCAGCACAACTCCGATGAGCATGATGGCAATTCTGTTTGGCTTGTCAGGCTTTTCGGGCAAGAAGGCAGGCTCAATGATAAGGAAGGTTTCACCCAGTTGATCTTCTTCCATGCCCTGGGAAACTCTGGCTGTCAACAATTTCTGTTGTAGTTCCTGGTAATGAGCCTTGGCGTTTTCGTAGTCTGTTTCAAGTTCGTTGTATTTCTTTGCCACTTCAGGCATGGCATGCAACTTTTTGTAGACTTCGCCTAT
>QMLL01000039.1 GCA_003646715.1 Deltaproteobacteria bacterium | reverse complement strand
TCCACACCGTATGAATCCACTTCGCTGATTATAACCTTTATTTTATACCCGTTTTCCAGAGCCCTCAGTTGTTCCAATTTTTCAAGGTTCTCTAGATGCCCCTGTGGGAGTTGGGTAAATACTTTGAGAAACCTCACAGGGTATATGTAAAACCCTAGATGCTTTAGAAAAGAAATTCCATCTGTACTTGTTTCCCTTGTGTGGGGTATGGGGGCTCTTGAAAAATATAACGCATTACCATCTCTGTCAGTAACGACCTTAACAACGTTTGCGTTGTTGAATTCTTCGTAGTCGGTTGCTTTGTATGCAAGAGTTCCCATACTTGCATTGATACCTGTTTTAAAAGTGTGAACCATGGCTTTGATGGATTTGTAAGGAAGAAGGGGTTCGTCACCCTGGATATTAACTACCAGGTCATTATCGTCCAGCTTCAATAAGTCACAAGCTTCAGCGATTCTGTCAGTACCACTGGAGTGGTCCCTGGAAGTAATGAGTGCAATGCCACCGGCGTTTTCGATCACTTCTTTTATACGCTGGTCATCTGTGGCGACAACGAGTTGATTCCAGCATTGAGCCTTCAGCGCTCTCTCGTAGACCCGTAAAACCATTGGTTTCCCGCAAATGAGTCTCAATGGTTTTCCAGGTAACCTCGATGAAGCATATCTCGCAGGAATAATACCGAAGACTTTCATGCACACAATCCTTCAAAATTTTGATTTATTAGCTCGCTCTGCGTAACAAAGGAACTCCCTATCTAGACAAATAATTTCCGTACATGAGCATAAATCGTGATCAGCAATCGATGCGTCGTGCTTAATGAAGTGGCCATGTACAGACTATCGTGGTACCTTTATTAATTACGCTTTCAATATGGAAATCACCTTTTAAGAACTTTGTTCTTTCCTTCATGCTTGCAAGACCGAATCCGCCCCTTAAGTTTCCTTTTAGCCTCGTTTTGTTAACATCAAATCCCTTTCCGTTGTCCTTAATTAGCAACTTTATCTCTCTGTCATTTTGCTCAAGTTCTATACTTACATAATTTGCTTTACTATGTTTGGCAATGTTGTTAAGAGCTTCCTGGATAACTCGGAAAATGTTAGTTTTCAAAATTTCGGGGATTTCTGTTTCCCTTAGATTAATCTTACGTTCAATTTGTATATCGGTGTGAATTTTGTTGAATTCACGACAAAGCCATGAAATTGTTGCAACAATTCCCAAATCGTCAAGCATAGAAGGTCTGAGCCCCATAGATGTTTTTCTAACTTCATCAATTGCATTTTGTACCATTAAAACCATATTTTGCAGTGTTCGAGTCGCCATCGTACTTTTCTTCTTCTCAAGCAGCTCAAGAACATTTTCAATGCCAAATTTAATTGCCGTTAAAGATTGCCCAAGCCCATCGTGCAATTCCCAAGCGATTCTTTTTCGTTCTTCTTCTTGGGCCATAAGGAGTTTGGAGTAGAGCATCTTAAGTTCAGATTCTGATCTTCTGAGAGCTTCTTCCATTTTTCTTCGTTTGGTTATTTCTACTACGTTTCCGAGAATAGCCTGTTCTCCGTTGTAGCAAATACAAGTATTTCTCATCTTGACCCAGATCATTTCTCCCGTTTTCTTAACCCCGGCAACTTCATACGATAGCGGGACATTTGTACCGGCTAACCTCTTATATCTAATATCTTCTACCATTTTTCTAAATTCAGGGTGTATTAGTCTACTCTTAGGTATTCCAATGAGTTCCTGTTTCGAATACCCAAATATCTCGGCAAATTTACAATTTGCGTATAATATCCTGCCTTCTTTATTGCTGATGTATATCCCGGTCAGTGAATTTTCAACAAGAGCACTGTATTTTCTTTCGGATTGTCTTAGAGCTTCTGCGGCTTTTACCTCCTCTGTTATGTCTCTCTTGATTGCGGCGTAATTTATCACTTTTCCAATTTTGTTACGAATGGGAAATACTATGACATTTTCGTGATAAGTTGTTCCGTCCCTTCGTTTATTCACAAGTGTTCCTTTCCACAGGTTCCCGTGAGAGATGGTCTCCCAGAGCTTGTGAATCCCGGCTTCCTTAATATCTTGACTGATCAGAGTGCAAAAATTCTTACCGAGAAGTTCTTCTTTGTTGTATCCACTGGTCTTCTCAAAAAATGGATTAACATAGATAATTTTTCCTCTTGTATCCGTAATTGCTATGGACTCGCTTGCCTGTTCAATTACTGATGCCAGTCGAATAATTTCGGTCTCTGCTCTTTTTCTTTCGCTGATGTCACGCGTAACCCCAAGAAAACCCTTAATTTGGCCATCGGAATCACGAATAAGGCTCACGTTGATTTCTGTCCAAACTGAAGACCCATCTTTGCGCTTTAGTTCGAGCTCAAGGGTTTTTGACCAAGAATGGTTTGCAAAAATTGTTTCTTTTTTCGAATACTCTTCCTCAATTAACTCTTTTACCAGAACCAGAGACGACGGAGTAAGCACATCTTGCAAGCGTTGTTTCATCACCTCTTCGACGTCGTATCCCCTCAGATATTTTACAGATGGGCTGACGTAAGTATACCGGAATCTGGTATCCATTGTCCAAATGACGTCTCTCACATTCTCAGCGAGCAATCGATACTTTTTTTCACTATCTTCCAAAGCTTTTTCTCTCTGTTTGCGTTTGGTTATATCTCTGACAATGGCAAGCAGCCAGTCTTTTTCATCTATTGTAATTTTCTTCAGGTTGACTTCTACCCAGAATAAACGCCCGTTTTTCCTTCTGGCTAACCATTCAAAAAGCTTTGGTTTACCTCTAGAAACTTCCCGTATCAGCTCCAGTGCTCTCTCTTTTGTATAGGGTGCAGTACCTGAACTCAGATCACCGACAGTCAATCTCAGTGCTTCATCGCGCTCATATCCGTACATTTCACACATTCTTTGATTTACATCTACTATCGACCCGTCATGACAATTATGCAAGAAAATTGCATCATCTGCGGCATCGAATATAGCTCTGTACGTCTTGTCCGAAATTAGCTCTGCATATCTTCGGGTATTCATCAGTTTCTTTCTCCAAATTAACTCTGGAAGAAAGGGATCTCAAATGGTTTCCTCTCATCGGATCCTTTTCTTCCGCTGTTACTATCAGTCTTAAACTAAGGACCCTAATAATTAGTTTGCCCGAAATTCTGAGAAACTGTTTTATAATTTCGAGCGCCGGTCAGGTCAGAAGTAAGCTGGATCCAGCGCTCCAGAATTACTCTCGATTGCGCTCCCCGAGGTGCTGTTTATATTGTAATTGGGGCGATGTTCCTTGACATGCGACTTCGCCATTACTCGCCTCTCGACTCGAAATATATTTTAGATTGGTTGGAATATGTAAACTTATGGCCCCGACACTGAGACGTCGAAGAACATTCTCTATTGGTACAATTTCAAACATTCGGTTGTCAGTATCTGCCAGAGGTCACGGAATCTCCAAAAGAAGGTCAGTAGACGGTGGAATCAAATGTTCATTGTTCGGAAACTAGACCCTTTTCAATAGCATACGATGTGAGCGCGGTTGCGCTGTGAAGATCCAATTTTTTCATAAGGTTCGAGCGATGTTTCTCCACCGTTTTAACACTGATGCAAAGACACTCAGCTATCTCCTTGTTCTTATGCCCTTCCGCAATTAGCTTCAATACCTGGCGTTCTCTAAGTGTCAGTAAGTCTAACCTGGAGTAAGGTTTTTCAATTTTCTTCCCTTTAAGGTATCCTTCTATAACTTTTCCGGAGATACTGGGACTTAAGTATGGCCTTCCAGCAAGCACGCTGTTAATTGCAAGAAGTAACTCTTCTCTGGTAGCATCTTTGAGGATATAACCATCTGCACCTGCCTCTAACGCTGCAAGTACATATTCCTCTGCCCTGTGTACTGTGAGTACCAGTATTTTGGTGTTTGACATTTTCTTTATTTCTTTTATTGTTTCTATTCCATTCATTCTGGGCATTGAAAGATCAATTAGAATAAGATCAGGGTTTAGATCCGAGACGCGTTGTAGAGCTTCATAGCCATCCTTTGCTTCGCCGATAATTTCAAAATTCGGGTTCGAAGACAGTAGTACTTTCAAGCCCTCTCTAAGAATTGTGTGATCTTCAGCAATTACTATGCCCTTTTTTTGTTTCATGACAATCCTGCAATTATGCCGAGTTTACACGATACAACTATTACTTCTTTTTCCTGCCAATCGAGCTGTCCCAGAGATGTGAGCCACTTCAAATTCCCTTTATATTTAACTATTTATCATGCAATTTCATCCTAGTAAAGAATTCCCATTAGAAATTTTTGGATGAGTAAAGTATCTTGCGCATGAGAAGACTTGAAAATATGAATTCTACTTTCAAAATACAGTGTTTCTCTCTTTAAAATACAGCATTTACCCCATTTACAGTATTTTTTGCGATTGCTAGTTTAGCGCAAAGTTAGAGAGGGAAAACTCGAATCAGGTTGTTTTGCATCTGGGTATTTTAAGTATCTAGGTTTAACAAGTATTTAACGCACAAGGCACCCAAGATTGCGGTATAAATTGCAGTCTTAGGTTCTAATGCCAGCTATGGCTGCATGGTTAGGTAGCAGATCCGCTTCGTAGAGACTCTTAGGCACTAAGTACATGCAGTGCTGTGTATTAGTATCATACGGTGGTGCTTTAGCGCAGAAAGAGGAGTATTCATCGAGGGCATCTTGATAAAATAGTTTAATTAAGCATGGAGGGGGAAGATGGGCTTGCTCAGAGAATTTCGATCAAGTGATGGAGTCGAAAACACGCGGGGAATCACAACAGTTCATGGGCGATCTAGGCTAGGTAGGGGGGTGGATCAAAAGTCCTACTTCCAGGAGAGTATTTTAAGGAAGATTACAGTGACAGAAGGTCGAAGGATACTGGTTGTAGATGACGAGCAGGAAATCCTGACAGTGGTTACTCGTGTTTTTGAAAGCCAAGGTTACAAAGTTATAAAAGCCACCAGCGGAGAGATGGCTATTGAACTTCTGGAAAAGATGGATGTCGATATTGTGATTACGGATCTATATATGAAGGATATAAGTGGAATTGAAGTCCTTAGACATGTGAAAGAGAAAAATCCGCATATCTATGTCATAATATTGACAGCTAGCCGTGACGTGGAAGCAGCTGTGACAGCCATACGTTACGGGGTGGATGACTATTTGTTAAAGCCATGTGATCTGAAAGAATTGTACAGTAGTATCAATAGATGTTTAAGAAAGCAAAAAAGTAGAAAGTATCCTCCATATCAATTGTCGAAAAGGTGTCCCTATTGCGATGAGACCAGAGACTTATTAATAAGTGCGTCCCATGACCTGAGAGCTTCCATAGTGGCACTGGCGGCGATGATCAAGCTGATATTGAAGGGTTCATATGGTTTCTTTGACAAAATAGTTGGGCAGAAATTGGCTGAACTCTACGAGAAAACGATCTCATTAATGGAATTGACAGAAGATTTTTTCTCAGAAGCATATTTCTTGCATAAAAACGGAAAGACAGAGAAAGAAAAACTTGAGATAAAAAAGGATGTAATCTGGCCTGTTTTGGCGGAGCTGAATAAGGAATTTAGAGAGGCAAATGCCAGTGCCGAAAGTGTCCTTACAGTCTTTCCCGACAGACCACTTTACATAAACGCTAATAGGGTTTGGTTGAAGATGATTTTTCGAAATTTAATTATGAATGCCCTTAAACATGGTGGCAAAGGGTGCAGAATTGAAGTGGGAGTGAAAGACTTGGGGGCATTATACCAATTTTCCATCTTTAATAGCGGAAGAACACTACCAGCTGAGAGCAAAGAAAAGATCTTTGAAAAGTTTACCACTGGAGTACACAAAATGTGTGACGAAACTAACGGGCTGGGGTTAGGACTTTACCTCGTGAAAAATGTTATTGGAAAATTTGGTGGAGACATCCACTACGAACCTACTGAAGGTGGATCAAAATTTGTCTTTACGTTACCAAAAGAATAAGTTCTTTTACATATAAGCATTGTTTGGACCTACTTAGCATCTTACTTTCAAGCTCCGAGGAAGGAACATTAATGGCTAAAAACTTCACTATCAATGCGAGACATTACAACGGTAGCATTTCGCTAGATCTCAATGGAGATTTTGATGCGATTTCTGCTTTCGAGTTGCTAAATTTCATAAAGGACCAATGCCTGAATTGTTCTCAAGTATTTGTTAATACTGAAGGGTTAAAGAAAATTTTCTATTTTGGAGTGGAGATATGGGAAAAACATTTATGGATGATTGAGAGATTGAATGATCGAATTACTTTTCAGGGTCCGAATGCGCAATTCTTCTCGACCGAAAAAGAAAACACGACTCAGGAAAAAGGTTTTGCAAATAATTCCAGGGACCGTCTGTTAGGACTGACGAATAGTGTTGATTTCTAATCATGTTTTAGATTCCGATGCCAGTTGTCGACCAGTTTTGTTAGTTTTTCTTTTTCACCGCTCTTAATACCCATGGGATCGAACCTGTAGCGATAATGAAGCCTTAATATTTGTTGAAGGTCTCCGTTTTCGTTTTCCAGAGGCGGTGAACTGCCGATCTTATCAATCCACTCCTTCATACTTTCCCATGGTTGCCTTTCGTATCCAAGTTCGATTAATGTTTCAACTATCGTGTAGAAATCGGAATCTATTCCCGGGTGGGTCACCTGTTTTAGTTTTCTTTTTTTGCCTTTCAGGGAAATCTGTCGTACCAGCCCTTTTCGGGAATATAGCCTTATTATCAGGAAAAGAGAAAGAGGTAGTATGATCCATAAAATCACATGCCCCGAAATCAAACTTTTTCTATCGCCCCACTTCCACTTGTAATACACAAAAACCACCTTTGACCACAGGTCATAAAGTGGTTCCCAGTCCGGAGACAACGATTTTTCCTGAAGGTACCAGGCCTGGGGAGTCGTATCGAGGTTCTGCCATCTTCCATTAAGATAAACCAGCGTCCATGCGTGTGCGTGCCGCTGCCGCACGATAAACATCTTTTCCAGACGGCTATATTCTCGAACGACATAGCCCGTGGCATACCTGGCCGGGATACCGATTTTTCTTAGCAACAAAACTGTTGCTGTCGCAAAATATTCACAGTGTCCGCTGTGTCCCTTGAGCAGAAAATATGTAAGTGGAGATAAGCCTTTGCGCTCTAAGGCTGGATTCATGGAGTATATAAATCTTGATCGAAAGAAGGTATCAACCCTTTCTACAGCCTTGGCAGGTGACATAGAGTAAAGCCCCAGTTCTTGTGCTATTCTAGAAAGGGCTTCGTCTTCGTTCTGAGGTACTTTGAGATCATTTGGATTTGGAAGTGGATCCCCTGTTAATTTACGAGAGTAGAATGCGTCATAGGATATGAGATCTGGGCCCTCTTCTACCTTTAAAGTACCGAGCCTGTTTATCTGGGCCCTGGAGACAAAAAGGTTTGCTATCCTGTACGTGCCGGGTGGTATTGGCAGTATCCCGGTGCCACCGTCAAGATAATAATAAATGGTGGCTTCTCTGGGTTTTCCCGGTGAGGTTGCAATCTTCCAGCTCTTGCTTTTGGAATCGAACAGGACCGGCCTGAAATATGGGCTTGAGTCAAACCATACCGATGTTCTGAAAATATTATATGTAGCGGTACGAAGAAACCTCGGAGGTTTTTCTCCTTCCCGTGGCTTTACCCTCGCTATAATCTGGCTGGAATGTTTGAGCTCGAGAATATCACCCATGGACGTGGTACTTTTGTAAGGGTCAGTTCCTATACCAATGAGTTCAGTGAACCACTTTGTGAAGGTTTCTTCTAATTGTCTTTGTAAATAATGAAGGCTCACATGCCCGCAATATCCAAGTACTGTCACAACTACGATCAGCATAATCCATGAAATGCTGGAATACCTTTTTGATCTGAAGGAAAGCAGTGCCCACGCGCATAAGGCGCAGAAAGTGACGTAAAAGGTGATAGACCTGTTGTTTGCTATGCTTGCGGAGAGGACGCATATGGCCATGTATGGATAGGCAACATCAACCTTTCTTTTCAGTATTTCCGGTTTGTTATTTTTGTTCTTACGATAAATCCAGAGTAAGGAACCTAGTTCAATTCCCCTCGACGTGCTCAATGACTGGAAAAACACGAGGGGATAAAGAGGCAGAGGTAACCATTTGATGATAAGGAGCAATGTCTTTGCAGATCTATTGGATGCTACTATGTAAATTATCATTGCAACCAGTAGAATGCTGCAAAAATCGGAAATATAACTGAAATCCTTGTTACTGAAGTCGCATTTCCATTTTAAGAGACGTGTCCCTTCCGCGAGCACGGCTAGAACGGCAGCTATAAATGTTATCTGAAGCTGCCACCCCCAGAACAAAATGGTTGCACCGAGTAAAAAAAGTGGTGTACTCATAATTGAGACAGCCCTTCTGCTACCTTACCAACCTTTAACTGATGAAACTTTTCTACCTTTCCTCTGAAAGAGTCGGAATCAATTAAGTCTCCGGAATCTGAATCAGTAATTATCAGTACTATTAACGGGATGTTGTAATTTGCAAGTTTTTCCACCAGGTCTTTTCGTTGTTCATCCCAATTTATAAAAACACAGATGCAGCTGCTCAGCAGCGAAACTCGCTCCAGTATGGAACTTTTTAACGTTTCAAAAGATTTATCCGTACAGGTTTGTACCGTGGCTAGTATTTGCAAAATTTTTTCAACCTGGGAAATTCCGCGTCCGGTTGTAAAGCAGTAGATTTGGGGGCCAACGAACATCAGATCCAGGATAGCGTCCTGGGTTTTGTACGATAGTGCGATGGAGGAGATAACAGAGACCGCTTCTTCGAACTTCTGGCAATAGTCGGTATTAGTAAAGGTGTCCAGGACAATTGTATGCCTTACAAAATATTCGTCTTGATATTCTTTTACCACAGGTTTTCCTACCTTTGCCCAGCTTCTCCAGTGAATGCGGCGAAGCGAGTCACCGAGCTGATAGTCTCTTAATGCGATGAACTCTTCTGACTCTCCCACTGAGGTGGCCAGTTTCATTCCTCCAGGCTGGTACTTGGCGCCTTCCGGTAAGTTCAGAACGGGTATCGGGTAAAGTTTTGGCAGGACAAGAACCGTATCTGGCAAAGGAACATCTTTAAAAGCTTTGAAAAGGCCAAAAGGATCGGGCCTAGCCACGCTAACTGATGTCAGGGTCATATATCCCCTTTTTATGGGTAATATTTCCATTTCTTTTTCTATCTCACCCCTAGGAGATATGGGTGGGAGTGGTATTTCTTTTGTCCTTGCCTTTATATTTTTTGCAGTTAATCCGATCCACTTGGGGTACCCGAGAAGCCGATCCAGCCAGTTACGTTCCTTTTCACCGGGAACTTTCACCTCCAGAAATTCTTCATAGGTGGGAGCCGGATCAGCAAGGTTGTCTTTGATAAATAAACCGGTCTGCTTCCTGTTTGTCTTGTTTCTGATAACGATTTTATATCTCAACGGTTCCCCAACGGTAGCATACCTGGAAATCCTGCGTTTCACAGCCACATCTAGGCGATAAGATATGCTGCACACAAGGGATACAAGAACCAGAAAAAACAGAAAGGAAAATACCTGGTATGCTACAGTCTGGTAGGTGTTGAGCCCAATCATTGCGAAAATTGCAAGAGTTACCAGAACGAACTGGCCGGCTACGGTGAAGCGCCTTTTTAGCCAGTGTTTGGTAACGTGAGATATCTTAAAATTAATATATTG
>QMLL01000038.1 GCA_003646715.1 Deltaproteobacteria bacterium | reverse complement strand
CTCCGTGTCGGAACCATTAATGGAAGCATAATTCCTATAAGCTGTGGGTCGGCAGGGAAGAACATGGGGGTACAAACGCTGCTGGATTTAATGGTCGCCTGTCTACCGTCCCCTCTCGACAAAGGCCCCAAAAAAGGTGAAGATCCAAAAACAGGCGAAGAAATTGAAAGGGCACCTGATCCGGACGAGCCTTTTTCGGCTCTTGTTATTAAAACGATCACTGATCCTTACGCCGGTAAATTGTCAATTTTCAGAATATTTTCAGGAACTCTTTCCGAAGATTCAACCGTATATAACAGTACTCGCGAAGTCAAAGAACGTTTTGGACAGTTGTTAAAAATAAAGGGCAAAACACAAAAATCCATACCGGATGCAGGCCCTGGAGAAATAGTAGCGGTTGCTAAACTAAAGGAAACTGTTACCGGGGATACCCTCTGTGATGAGAAGGCTCCTATCCTTTACAAGAGCACCGAACTTATGCCAACGATCATTGAATTTGCCGTGGAACCGAAGAGCAAGGGTGATGAAGAAAAAATATTTAGCTCCCTGGCGAGGCTCCAGGAAGAAGACTTAACTCTCCGCGTTTACAGGGACGAGCAAACCAAGGAAATGATCATCGCCGGAATGGGCGAAATACATATTGAGGCCACGGTAGACAAACTAAAAAGAAAGTTTGGTGTTGAAGTTAACCTCAAAACACCTAGGGTTCCCTACAAGGAGACCATTAAGGGGAAAGCCAGGGTACAGGGTAAATACAAGAAGCAGTCTGGTGGTAGAGGTCAATACGGTGATTGCTGGATAGTACTTGAACCTTTGCCAAGAGGTGGTGGATTTGAATTCATAGATAAAATCGTAGGTGGTGTTATCCCCAAGCAATTTATCCCGGCGGTGGAAAAGGGAATCCTCGGTGCCATGGAAGAAGGAGTGCTGGCCGGATATCCCGTGGTGGACGTAAAAGTGGAATTGGTTGACGGTTCCTATCACAGTGTTGACTCTTCAGAAATGGCTTTCAAAATCGCTGGTTCCATGGCATTCAAGAAAGGTGCAATGGAAGCTAAACCCACTATTCTTGAACCCATCATGTACATGGAAATTGTGGTGCCGGATGAGTGCATGGGAGATATTATCGGAGACCTTAATTCAAGGCGTGGAAAAGTTCTTGGGATGGATTCGAAGGGGAAACATCAGGTCATTAAAGCACATGTGCCTCTGGCAGAGGTGTTGAGGTATGCACCTGACTTGAGGTCTATCACTGCGGGGCGCGGCATGTTCACCATGAGGTTCTCCCATTACGAAGAAGTGCCTGCTCAACTCCAGGAAGCCATAATAGAGCAGGCTCGCAAAGAAAAGGAAGGTTCTGCATAGCTGGTAGGTGATTGCCATGAATGCTACTAACCAGAAAAAGAACCAGAAAAATAATAATAATAATGAAAAAAAGAAGAAAAGCCTGTTCCAGCTTATTCAGGATATGACTGTTTCTGAAAAGATCAAGCTGGCAATGAAGGGCGACAAAGAGGCAAGGACTATCCTGATGCAGGACGGAAACCGGATGGTTCAGTTGGCCGTGCTCGAAAATCCGAGGATCACGGAATCCGAGGTTGTGAATATTTGTCGTTCCCGGAATGTTGATGACGAAGTGTTAAGAAGAATAGCTAATTCACGGGAGTGGTCAAAACTATACCAGGTGAGGTTTTCGCTGGTAACTAATCCGAAAACGCCGGTTGCCGTTTCCATGAGGTTCATATCCACGCTGATGGCAAATGATTTGAAATCTTTGGCGAAGAGCAAGTCTGTTCCCACTGCGGTAGCCACTGCCGCAAGGAGAGCAATCGCTCGTAAATAGAACCTGGGACTGATAAGAATATTCAAAGTGAACAATAATCCAGAAATTGGTGTAGATAAAGGGCCGTTTTCCTTCGTGATAATTACTGTCAGTGATAAGGGAGCGGAGGGGAAAAGAGAAGACACTACGGGGCCCATTATCAGCAAGCTATTGACCAAAGTTGGCTTCGTAAAGAAAGAACTCATTATAATCCCTGATAATAAGGAGCTGATAAAAGAAAAAATTTGTTACCTTGCTGATGAGCTTAAAGTTGATCTGGTAGTGACAAATGGGGGAACGGGGGTTTCGCCTGAAGACATAACACCCGAGGCAACAAAAGAAGTGATAGACAAGGAAATTCCCGGAATGGCGGAAGCCATGAGAAGTGAAAGCTTGAAGAAGACCCCTCATGCAATGCTGTCAAGAGCCGTTTGCGGAGTCCGCGGCAGCACCCTTGTGGTAAATCTACCGGGAAGTCCGAGAGGTGCGAAAGAAAACCTCGAAGTGATCATACCTGCACTACCCCATGCCATTGAAAAGATAAAAGGCGACCCAAGCGACTGTGCGGTACTATAAAAATTGCTGTTCTTTCAACTCTTGTGGATATCAAAAAATCCCCCCTTTTGAAAGCATTGAGACGGGGGGATTTTTTATCTCTAAATTATAAGGTACCGAAGTTACTCGGAAGCTGTTCCGGAAGCATCTCCAGTGTCGGTAGCTGGTGGCTCCTCCGTTTTTTCTTCTGTGGCTGGTTCCGGGGGAACACCAGCACCTTTTCGCATTTCGTATTTTTCTTTCGCCTTGGCTACTTTCTGCTTGTACGTTTCTTCTATTTCCCTGATCTTGTCATCAAGCATGTTTTTCTTGCCAAGCTGCTGCTGAATTTCAGAGAGTTGTTGCTGCACGTTTCCAGATTCCAGAAGGTTTTGCTGACCTTCCTGGTATAACTGGAAAACAGTTTTTCCAAGCTCAGTGTAAACCTTCTCCATTTTCTTTTCGGTGCCAATCTGTTTCATTTTTTGGATTCTAATGGCAATTAACTTCGAAAACCACGCCCACACCACGCAAAAGTACCTCAGGAACAAAAACCAAACAATCTTCGCTTTCTCCAGTATAACTTTTAAAATATCCATCAGTTACCTCCTTTCCTCCTTCAAATCCATCTTTTACCCTATTCTACAGGGAGTAAATTTGCCAGTGTCTCATTGATTCTTTTTGCGTGAGTTCCAGGCCAGTATACTCTGCCACATTTTGCACAAAAGTAAAAGGTTTTGTGAGTATGATAAATATATTCCGGTACCAGATCCTTTACAATTTCGCTTGAAACTTTTTTGATTGGGAAATTGCAGACGCAACAGAGTCTAAAACTTCTGGTCAGAGGTATATTAAATTTCAATGCTACCTCCTTTAGCTGTTCCCTGGGTATGTTAGCTTGAACCAGGTAAATGTCATCTTCCGTGCAAAGTTTTTTCAAAACGAAATCGTACAGCTTGGTGTTTCTTGTCAGGAAAATTCTCCCTTCTTCCAAGGCCTTCTTGATCTTTCTAACATCAGACTTACTCAGGTAAACGGTATCCATCCCAATGAGTCGCAACCACTTGGCCAGTTTACCTAACATGCTATCGGCTGCGAATCTCATCGTAACCTCCTTCAAATAGTCAAGGTGAACTCAAAAAACCAACCCTTATAACCTTTATATTTCTTGGTTTCCTGATTTCAAACAGCTTCTCGTTGTTCGATTCGTTGACTACAAATTCTTTGTACTTTATTTCCATCTGGGCATTTTTCACCGAAAGGACCCTGGTATAAGGCACAAAGTAATTACTGGCATGATTATAATTGTCAAAACTGATGCGTAATTTGCTCCGATCCTGCTCATCGCGTATAATCGCCTTTTCAATGCTGAGATCTGTAGTCCTGATGTAAAGGAACCAGTCATCGGTGGATTCATCCCTTGTTTCAAGTATCAGACATTTTCGCTCTCTTATTGGTGTTAACTTTGCCTTTGACCAATCCAGGGGCGGATTTTGACCTGTAAAGAAAAAGAAGATTTCGTCCAGGTCCGCAGGTATTGCGAATAGTCCGTTCATCAGATCTCGGGTGTTCCTGCTAACATAAAGTTCCCTGGAAGCCACGTTGAGAGCTTCTACACCATGCTGAGTCGCATTGATTATCCACTTGGGATTCCCGAAAAAGTCAAATACTTCAAAATGGAGCTTTGTCGGGTATTCTCCCGCAACAAAAACCTTGCCAGATCCTGACCATTTATTTGTGCGGATGCTTATCTTTCCTTTAGCTCGGAAATTTCTCAGTTCCGGTTGACTTTCGAGGTAAGCAATTATCTCTTGTTTCTTCAGATACTTACCTTCTTCTATTTGGGGTACTTCTCTCCTGACAACCGGTCCCTTGTAAACGGATGCACAGCCGGCAACAAAAAATACAACTGTGATTACTCCAACAAATATCCTGGAAAATATTGTTTCGAATATCTTTAACATTATCCGGATTAGCTGTTCGGCACCATGATTTGTGCAGTAAAGATTTGATATAAATAGCAAAGCCTAATATTATCTGGCTTTGATATGTTCTTCAACTTCTTTGATTTTCGCCCTTATCTTCTCCGGATTTTCCGGGTTTAATTTATTCAGTACATTTTTATATGCATTAAGTGCCCTTTTCCATCGTTTCAGTGCCCTGTATATGTCTCCCAGGTGTTCGTTTATGATGGGATCGTTGGGCGTGTATTTTAGGGCTTGTTTGATTTTTTTCAGCGCTTCCTCATACTTGCCCATCTTGTAATAAACCCATGCAAGGCTATCCAGTATGTAACCATTACGGGGTTTTTCCTTCAATGCTCTTTCAATTAGTGTTTTTGCTTCGTCAAGCTTTATACCCAGTTCAGCATAAGAATAGCCTATGTAATTGAGCGCATCCGCGTGGCGGGGGTCCTGTTTAAGTATCTCTCGCATAATATTAAGTGCTTTTTCCTTTTCTTTCTTCTTGTCCAAAAGCACTCCCAGGCGAAACATCAAATCGATGTTTGTTGGCTGGATTTTGAGACCTTCTCTCAGGTATTTCTCCGCTTCTTCATATTTCCCGCTTTCCTCGTATAACGATCCCAGATAGACGTACAGCATCGGGTCTTCAGGTTTTATCAGGATAGCGTCTTTCAGCACCTGGTATGCTTTATCCATTTTTTTAGTTTTCTTATAAATCAGGGAAAGGCGTAACCTTGATTCTTCCCACAACAGGCTATCCGGGGGGATTTGTTCCAGGATCTCTATTGCCTTCTTATTGTTTCCCAGTTCCTCGTAGGCGACTCCAAGGTAGTACTTCGCATAAGCGTTGTCAGGCTCAGCATGAATGACCGCTTGGAGTTTCTGAATAGCTGATTCGATCTTTTTCTGCTTTAGCAGTATGACGCCGATTTTTAGCTTCGCACTTGTGTTGGAGCTGTCCAGTTCTTCTATTTTTCGAAATTCTTTCAATGCCTGTTCATATTTTTCCTGCCTCAGGTAAAGGTTTGCAAGGCGCATTCTGGCGTGGATATTGTCAGGATTTCTCTTTATCAGATCCTGATAAACCTTCTCTGCCCTGTGATACTGTTTTTCTGACTCGTAAATGTAGCCCAGATCTTTATATGCGTCTTCAAGGTCAGGATTTATTTTGATGGCCTTTTTGAAGGCTCTTATGGCTTCATTTGTTTTTCCCATGTCCAGGTAAATCTGGCCCTTGTAATACATCATGAGGTCCCTGCGGTTTTTGAGCTTGGTTATTTTGTTTAGCATCTCAAGGGCTTTATCGTACTTTTTTTCTTTAGTGTAGTACGTCATCAAAAGAAGGTAGACCTTGTCCTGAGTCGGATCTATCTTAACAACTTTCTGGTATACTTCGATTGCCTTGTCTGTTTTTCCCAGGCTTGAATAAATTCCTCCCAGAAGCAGGAGGTTATCGATATTGTTGGGATCATTTTTTACATTTTCCTCAATGAGCTTAATTGCTTCATCAATCTTTCCTGACCGAAGGTGAAGAAGCGCTAGCTCAGAAGTTACGGTCTTGGCACCAGGATCGAGTTCCTGGACTTTCTTGAGTGCTTTGATAGCATCTTCTATTTTGTTGTTGTGTATAAGCTGATGTGCTTCAAGGTAATAGGCAAGGGCGTCTGCTTTTTTCTGATTTTTAACTATAGCCTTCTTGGACAGAAGTCTGCCCTGTTTGTCTCCCTGGCCATCTGTAGTTACACATGATAGAAATGCCAGAAGAGGTATTAATAAAATTGTGATTATTAGCTGATGCCTAATTGCTGCGAGTTTTCCCATTATGTTTTTCTTTTATTCACTACAAATGCTAAATTGACCATATATGCGATCATGCTTTCGCTGTGTTCCTACTGGGTGTATAGCACATATAGTCTTTTTTGGCTATTAAGAAGCATTCCAAAATAGTTTAAATATTTCATCTACTTCTCCCAGAGCTGTTTGATGCTTTCGAAAACATCGTCCGGACGTATTTCGCTCATGCATTGTTTATGACCAAGTGGGCAATCTCGCTTGAAGCACGGATGACATCCTATCTTTGCTTCGAGAACAACCGTCTTTCCGGGATCACCAAAGGGTCCGGTGTGTATTGGGTCTGTGGAACCGAAGATGGCTACAAGTGGAATCCCTAGAGCTGCACCAACATGCATGAGGCCTGAGTCATTCGTAAGGAGCACCTTGCAATGATGCAAAAGAAGCATTGCATCTTTCAAACTGGTCTTACCTGTAAGATCCACGCATCGGGTTTTCATCCGGGACATAACCCTTCGAGCAATGTCTGATTCGGAAGCACTTCCGAAAATTACGATTTGAGCGTCGTACTCTTTTGCTACTCTATCGGCCACGTTTGCAAAACTTTCTGGCCACCACAATTTTGCATCGCCATACTGGGCGCCCGGTGCCAGTCCAAGCCAGGGTTTCTCAGGCTTTAGCCGAAGTCTCTCAGCATGCACAAGGCCCATTTCTTTTGTGTCAGCGCCAGGCGACAGTAAGGGCGTTCTAGTGACTTCGGCTTCATACTTATGTATATCAGGGTGCAGTACTTTAACGACGCTTAGATAGTAAAACACCTGATGCTTCAATTTAAAATCTTTTTCAGGTTTGGCAGAACTGTTGAGAAAAAATAGCTGACGAAACCTTCGAGAAAGTCCTGCTCTCGTCGGAATTTTTGCAAGCCACGGTATAAGTGCAGCCCTCCATGAATTCGGGAAAACAAATGATGTTGTTATCCTGTGCTGTTTAATTTCTTCAACCAGTTTGTAAGTGCCCTTTAGTCCCCTGTGAAGAGACCTTCGGTCATAAGTAATAATGTAATCTGGGATCCCTGAGAACTCGTAGACTTCTTTTACCCACGGAACTGCCAGCATGTAAAGATCACACCCGGAATAAACCTTGCGGATGGCTTTCAACGCGGGAATGCACATAATTGCGTCCCCGACCCAATTCGGGCTGTAAGCCAAAATTTTGCTAGAAGGATTTTCCATATTCCATAAAATTAGAATATTAAAAAAGGATGTACCTTTCAAGGCACACCCTTTTCTATTTTAATCGTATTTCTTCAAATCTGCTACTGGTTTGTTCTCAGCTCAAACGGCCAACCAATAACGCCCCCTTCGATAAAGCAAACATTATCAAAGCCCTTTTCTTCCAGTATCCTTTGTGCTTCGTATCCCCGGAGACTTAGTTTGCAGAAAGCCAGTATTTCTTTGTCTTTGGGAAGTTCCTGAGCCTTTGATCTCAGTGCCCCGAGAGGAATATGAACCACGTCGTATGGCAATCCGACCTCTTCGAATTCCCATGGTGTTCTTACGTCAAGAAGGACCACGTTGCCTTCGTCGATTTTCTTCTTTGCTACCAGCGGTGAAATTCCCTTTGCAAGACCGTCCAGCTTATTCTGTAATACGTGAGCAGCCGTGTTAATCGGATCAATTGGTAGAGCATAGGGTGGTGCGTATGCAAGATCCAGGTAAGCAAGCTGTTCCAGGGTTGCTCCCAGGGTTATAGCAGTTACTGCTATATCAAGACGTTTTGCTGCATCTCCAGGTCCCACGATCTGGCAACCAAGCAGCTTCCTGTTTTTCTTGTTAACAATGAGTTTTATTGCTAGGGGACCTGAACCGGGCATATAATGCGGTCTATCGGGACCTGTCCACAGAACCGTTTCGACGTCAATATTGAGGTCCCTGGCCCATCTCTCACTCAAACCTGTGCGCCCAATGTTGTACTCGAATGCCTTGCAAATTACAGTGCCCAAAACACCGGGAAATGGTTCGGTTAGGCCTGCAATGTGGTTTGCGATAACTCTTCCTTCCTTATTGGCGGTTGAACCCTGCGGAGTAAAGAGAGGACGTCCCATCACAGGGTAAACGTAGTTTGTCGCCACGCAGTTACCACCAGCATAAATATCGGGATCTGATGTTTGGCCGTATTCATTGACCATGATACCCCTGTTTGGTGCAATTGCAAGCCCTGCTTTTTGGGCAAGCTCATTGTTTGGCTGCACACCGATCGCAACAATTGCCAGGTCTGCCGGATATTCATTGTCTTTTGTTTTTACTGCGGTCAAATTGCCGTTACCGTCCGTGACAAATTCCGTCACGGGAGATCCCATAGCTAAATTTACGCCCTTGGCTTTGAGATGTTTCCCGGCCAGGAGCCCCATCTCTTCGTCCAGTAGTGCGGGTATGATGTAATTGAACATCTCGATTACTGTTACTTCAAGTCCGCGATCAATAAGCGCTTCCGCCATCTCAATCCCTATAAGACCGGCTCCTACGAGGGCTACTTTCTTTATTTTCCCCCCTTTAAGTTGCTCATCAAGTTTTCTGCAATCATTAAGGGAATGAAAGTGCTGTACTCCGTTTGCCTCGATCCCTTTAATAGGTGGACGAACCGGTTTTCCACCGGTGGCGAGTACCAGCTTGTCGTAAGGGACTTTCGTTTCTGTGCCGCTGTCCACGTCTTTAACTGTGACGGTCTTTTCTTCCCTGTTTATGGCGACTACTTCCTTGCCGCATTCTACGTCGAAGCCTTTAACGTTTTTGAAGAAACCAACGTCTCTTGTTACGCCGACAGGAGTATCACATAGCGCCTTTATTTCTTCTGCTACTCCCCCTATGTAATAGGGCATACCGCAGGCGCCGTATGATATGTCTTTTCCTTTCTCAAAAATTGTAATTTTTGCGGAGGGGAGTATTCTTTTGAGGCGACAGGCTGTTTTAGGCCCACATGCAACTCCACCAACGATAACCACGCGTAAATCTTTGTCCATAGCAAACCTCCTTTTTGAGGTAATTAATCTAGTCGACCTATTCCCCTCCCTTGACTTCAAAAAAGCAAAATTACATTATTGTTACTTATTAATAGTCACTATTATTCATGAAAGCAACACAAAATTGACTAAAGTTCTTCGGATAGTAAAATAGCTTCTGCTACTTCTCGCATTGATTTGCGAGAATCCATGCTCCGCTTGCGTATCCACCTGTATGCCTCGTCACCTTTCACATTCCTTTTTCTCATCAAAACATCTTTTGCCCGTTCGATCAACTTCCTTGCTTCAAGTTCTTCCTGGATTACCTTGGTTTTCACCATAAGTTCAGTGTTAAATATGGCCACTGCCGCCTGATTAGCCACCGTTGTGAAAAGATTGAGCTCGGTTCTTCAGCTGTGACAATAACTATCAGGCGAAGGATGTCTTCAATGTAATGGTCGGAAGTAATTGCCCGGCTAATCAGGGTTAGTGCTTCTATTGTCTTGTCGTATGAATTGGTATTCATCCTGTGCCTTTCGCCCCGGTATTTCCTTATGAGCTTTCTTTGTTCAGTATCTAAGCTGTTCTTTTATACATATCATATGTTTAATATCACGACACTGAAAACATGCCAATAGTGTTGTAATATTCTCTATGTTGGAGTAACTTACTCTGGTCGTAGCAGATAAAGTAAGTAACAGACAAGGTAAAAAAAGTCCTTTATTCTACAGACAAAAGTTCGGAAAGGG
>QMLL01000037.1 GCA_003646715.1 Deltaproteobacteria bacterium | reverse complement strand
TCCTCAAAGAAACTGTCAAGAAGGCTTCGGTATGGTCTGGATATCAGGCTTCTTTCTCTTTCCCATGGTACCAGATCTAACATACCTATCACCTCCTCCTAACTTTTATGGATTATTTCCTTTTTCCAATCAAAAATTAAACACCATTTTTTCGGTGTCAATACCTCGAAAATAATTTTTTTTTTCTGAACCTGGCTGAAAAAAATCCTGAGCTTATGAAGCGACGTAGGGAATGTCATAAAAATTTGAACAAATTAGGCTCACGCGGGTATTTTATAAGTGTTGTGTGATAATTCAACAATTCTGGAGTTTATCCCTATGAATCCTGCGTCTGTTCTTGTTGTTGATGATTCAGAAGTGATTAGAAAAGGTATAGCTGAAAAATTGTCTTCTTTCGGTTTCGATGTTTCGGAAGCTGCTGATGGTGATGAGGCGCTTATGCTCGCTAGAAGCGCGAAATTCGATGTAGTGATAAGTGACATTGTCTTACCAAAAGTTGATGGAATAAAAGTACTGAAGTTTTTTAGAGAAAACTGTCCCGATGTCCCCGTGATTCTGATCACAGGCCATGCCACTCTGGAAACCGCAATTGAAGCAATTAGAGAAAGAGCCTTCGATTATCTCTTAAAACCTTTCGATCTATCAGAACTTGTAAATCTAACGAAAGAAGCCCTAGCTTATACCAGAGAAAAAGGGAACGGTTCATTTAATAAATCAAGCAAAAACGTAAAGATCGAACATCAACTGGAACTTGGTGAGATTATAGGATCTAGCCCTGCGATGCAGGAGGTCTATAAAAAAATAGCCAAAGTTTCCAGAACGGATTGTACCGTGCTAATTCAGGGAGAAAGCGGCACAGGGAAAGAACTTATCGCCAGGGCTATTCATTTTAACAGTAAACGGAAAGATAAACCGTGGATACCAATTAACTGTGGGGCTATTCCGGGAGAGTTGCTGGAAAGCGAATTGTTCGGTCATGAAAAAGGTGCGTTTACTCATGCCTTCAGAAGTAGACCGGGCCGTTTTGAACTCGCTCACAAGGGTACCATTTTCCTCGATGAAATTGGCGAAATGCCACTTGCGTTGCAGGTGAAGTTGCTGAGAGTGATACAGGAGAGGAGTTTTGAGCGGGTGGGGGGGCTTAAGACGATCAAGGTAAATATTCGTATTATCGCCGCAACCAATACTGACCTGGAAAGCCTGGTAAAAAAAGGTGGTTTCAGAGAGGACCTGTTTTACAGACTAAACGTCGTTCCTATTGAGGTACCGCCATTGAGAGATCGTCTCGAAGATCTGGAACCCCTGATAGTTCATTTTCTTACTTACTTTTGCAAGTCGAGAGATCTACCCGTTAAAGAAGTATCACCGGAAGTTATGAACTGCTTCTACGAATATAACTGGCCTGGCAATGTCCGAGAACTGGAAAACCTGATAGAACGCCTCGTTATACTGGTTGAAGGAGACGAAATAAAACTTGAAGATTTACCTCCAAGATTCAAAAGCAGAAAAGAATTGCTTCCGGGTGATCTACCCGCCGAATTTCCTTCCACCGGAATATCTCTCAAGGCTGAAGTGGAAAAATACGAGACGCAACTCATCTTCAAGGCCCTTAAGAAGGCTAACGGTGTAAAGAGTGAAGCAGCTCGACTTCTGGGGATAAACAGAACGACACTCCTGGAAAAATTAAGGAGGCGGGGCATCCCGTTGTCAAGCATTTGACGATTGTGGTTTTTTATGACGCTTTTGGGCTACCATTTGGGGTCATGTTTGCCAGGATAGTGGAATTGTAAGACTCGCCATGCATTAAACGCTTGCCTATGCCCAGATATCTGATGGCACATCCCTTGCTAATATTACCAGAGAACCCTCGAATAGATGAGTGTTAAGAGAAGTTAAAAGCAGTTTCAGAGAATGACTTATCATTGCTAGCAAAGCGATTGACGGCTTGATGGAGTACAGAAGGCGCTGGATAGGGTAATTTCCCCCCGGTGTGTGCTTTCACTATTCTGTTGGTGTTTTTATGAATTTAGGAAAAAAACCGCATCACGACTCAGCGGGAAAGAACGGAAACTTATTCAAATGAATATCGGGATAAGAAGGGTAATAGTCACAATATTTGTTTCGGTGTGTCTGGGACTTGTTTTCCCTGGAGCTTGCTTTCCCGTAGTGTTAGAAAATGTAAGGGTTGGATTCCACAAAGACAGGCAGTTTACCCGCGTGGTTCTTGATCTCATGGGTGAAAGGTCAGCAAAGGTATACAGGCTGAATAATCGGCTTTTTGAAGTAGTCCTTCCCGATGCTCAAAGGTCTTCTGTTAATACAAAAGAACGTCGGTATTCGAAGTCCTACGTCCGAAAAATAACCATAGAGCCCAGGAAAGAGGGCCTCACAGTCTTGATAGAAACTGCTCTTAAAAAAAACTGGGTTAAATCTTTTTTTCTTGCCGGACAAGCCAACAAAAAAGAAGGTTATAGACTTGTGCTGGATTTTTTTAGTAGCAAGGCTGCTTTTGAGCGAGAGAATATTCCTAACAATGCGAAAAGGCTGATAATAGCAGAGAAATCAAATGCCAAGCTTCCTACTGCACCTATAAAAACCCAGAGTATGAAACAGCCAACGATAATAGAAAGAAGTCTCCTGCCTGAAGAACCGGCAGAACAACCAATGTTCAAGGCAAAAGCGGAACCGGTTAAAAAGACAAGTAAAACAAGTTTCAATCCCTTGAGTGCCGAACTTCAAAATGCCTTTAACATGCCAGTAATACCGGTGAAGAAAAACGAACATGTGAACAAGCAAGGGGTGTGGGAAAGTATCAGAGAAAAAGGAGATAAAGGCAAAGAAACAAGCGTAAAGCAAGTTTCAGATACAGGTAGAAAAGATCTCCAGAACGCTAAATTTGCGAAAATTGAGCCAGTACCGGCTGATGTATTTGATAGCAGTGCTGAAGAAGGCAATGTTAATTCTCCTAATGGGGGAGAACGGGAAATTACTCATGAAGAGAAAATAAAACTTCTCAAAAAGAGAATTCGTAACGCGGAAGAGGAAATAGCCAATAAACGATACGTGGAAGCTTTATCACTTCTCAGCCCTGTTCAACCGGAATTTCTCCCTCCTCAATGGCAGAAAAGGTTTCATTTAACCGTTCAGAGGGCAGCGTTTTTTTCTGAGGACTATCAATTCGCTTTGAAGCATCTGGAGGTACTTCTGAAAAACTGGAAAAAACTCTACATTGATTATCCGGAGATACTCAAACACACGGGAGAATCTCTCTATTTTTTGAAAAGATACGGCGAAGCTCCCAGGTACCTCTTATGGTATTACAACTTGTTTCCGTCAGGTGAAAATAACGATCTCTTGCTTGGAAAGGTAGCTGAGTGTTTGCTTAGATCAGGTGAGAAAAAACTTGCTATCCAGATGTTTAAATTCGTCGTGGATGAGTACAAAGCCACCGAAGGAGCACTTATTTCGAGAATACGAATTGCTGAAATTATAGACGAAAATGAAGATATCGATGAAGAGGCGATAGGCGAATCCCCAGAAGAGTTGTATGAAGAAGTCATAAATCTCCGACCCAGAAGTCCCATAGCGGACATCGCCAGAGCCAAATTGGCATCATGGTACTACAAACATAAAAGGTATCAGGAAGGTGCTGAAGTTTTTAACGCTCTTGCCAGGCGTAATATAGACAGTACCATGTTGCTTGAAGTGAAAAGCAACATGGAGGAGTTGTTAACGGATTGGGTCAAGCAGCTTCACCAGGAACATAAATTTGATGACATCATTCACGTGTATGAAGTGTACAATAGATATATTGATCCTTCTATTCACCCGGAGTATCTATACTATCTGGCCGAAAGTTACAGGGTTTCGGGTAGGTTTACAGACGCGATTCATTTCTACGGAAAAGCCCTTAACTTCAGTGATTCTGATCTAAAAGAAAAAAGCCTTCTGGGAATGGGCATTTGCTATTTAAAACTTGCCAGACCTGAAAAGGCACTCACGTTTCTCTCAAGAGTCAAAACCTCCCAACTGGCAAATTATGCCCGGTTTTTTATCGGGAAATCATATATTCAGCTTAAGAATTATTCTTCGGCAGTGAGTGTGTTGAAACAGATTGCCCCAAAGGATCTGAAAGAGCCTAGACTTTTTCTGGATCAGCAATGGTGGCTTGGCTTTGCGTATTACCAGATGGGAGACATTGATAATGCGAAGAAGTGCTTTGAGCAGATACTTGCCACAGCGAAAAACAAGCGTCTCAAACTTAATCCTTCGAGGTTGGCTTTGGTACTCTACTACGATGCCAATTGTGAACTTTCCAGGGAAAATTATGATAAAGCATACAGCGAGTTAGAGAAGGCTCTGCCACTTGCTACTGATAAGAAACTCAGGAAAGCTATATCTGAAAACATGGCACTTTTGTTCATAAAGATCAGTTCTGTCCGCGAAAATTTTGATTCAAATCAGGCCAAAAAGGTAAATAGTAACGGTTCCAAAATTAACGAGCAAGTCAGCCATGCCGTGGAAAATAAGGCAAAAATTAAAAAACTCCAGGAAGAACTTAAGGAGCAAAGCGCATAGACATGGCCGTCCTTCTGGCAGATACAGAACTTTCTCACATGGAAAAAATGTATGGGACTCTTAAAAAGCTTGGCATCCCCGTGGTTGTCACTGATGATGGTCACAGGGCAGCTCAGCACATACTTGATCGCCGGTTTTCTCTCATTTTGGTTGACGTGGAGTTGCCAGGGAGGAATGGTTTTGAGATTCTGGAGCAAGTTCGTAAGGCTGAGAGAAATGTCCCGGTAATCCTTTTATCGGCAAATGGAGGAGTTAACAAAGCTGTTGAGGCCATCAAAAAAGGAGCTGCAGATTTCCTGATAAAACCTGTTGAACCGGGTATCCTAGAAGAACTGGTGAAAGCTTATTTGCCAGCAGATAATCAGGGTAACAAAGGTAAAGTGGAAGCATCTGGAGAATCTGGTACAAAAAGGTCCATCGAACGGCCAATCATAACATCTGATCCTCAGATGATTCGGATACTTGAAATCGCAGAAAAGATTGCTTCCAGTCCTGCCACAGTGTTGATCAGAGGAGAGAGCGGTACCGGGAAAGAACTTCTTGCCAGGTACATTCACGCAAAAAGTAACAGGAAAGAGAAACCTTTTGTGGCGGTAAACTGTGCAGCGTTACCTGAAAGTCTCCTGGAGAGTGAACTTTTTGGTTACGAAAAAGGTGCTTTTACTGGTGCTTCTGGCAGAAGGATCGGTAAATTTGAGCTGGCCAATGGTGGTACAATTTTGCTGGATGAGATCAGTGAAATCCCAATCAATCTTCAGGCGAAACTCTTGAGAGTACTGCAAGAAAGCGAAATTGATCGAATTGGTGGGAGCTATCCGGTGCCTATTGATGTTCGGGTTATTGCAACCACAAACGTTGATCTGGAAGAAGCGGTGGAAGAGAAGGAGTTTAGAAGGGATCTGTATTATCGTTTAAATGTAATTTCTCTGGAATTACCGCCGCTCAGAAACAGGAAAAAGGATATCGTGCTGTTGGCGAAGTACTTCGTGGAGAAGTTTAATCGGCTGAATGGTACTTCCATCAAGGGGATAACACCAGAAGCCGAGCGGATGCTCACGGAGTATGAATGGGGCGGTAATGTCAGAGAACTTGAGAATGCAATTCACAGAGCAGTTCTTCTAACGTCAAATGATTTTATTTCTCCGGACGTTTTACAGCTATCAAGCAGATACCGGTCAAGGAGGAAAGAAATGCCTCTTGTACCGTTAAAAGAGATGGAAAGAATTTTAATAGAAAGAGCGCTGGAAGAAACATCCGGTAACCGGACAAGGGCGGCAAAGGTGTTGGGTATCAGTGTACGGACGCTCAGAAATAAACTGAGCGAATACCGTAAAAGCGCAGAATATAACGAAGCTACAGGGTCTTTTAACCAATGACTTATTCAAACTGCAAAAAACCCCGATACGATGTTTGTAATGATGGTAAGGGGTTCCGGGGAGTCAGAAACTTTATTTGGTACGATCTTTGCTCGATTCTCGGAAGAAAGGAGAAGAGCGATGGATATTAACAAGATTTTTGGTTCCACATTTGACCTTCTCAGGGTCCGACTGGGCCTTGACGTTAAAGAACATGAACTGATTTCAAGCAATATAGCAAACATTGATACTCCCAACTATGTTGCGAAAAAGCTATCGTTTGATGAGACGCTTGAAAGATTCATGAGTGATTTTACGCCTTCTCTTCGCACAACGAACCCCAAACATTTTTCCTTCGGAGCTGGAGGACCGGAAGCGGATAACTTCGTTGTGGACGAAACGGGAGAGGTGGACATTGATAAAGAACTCA
Source organism: Deltaproteobacteria bacterium (assembly GCA_003646715.1). Taxonomy (GTDB): domain Bacteria; phylum Desulfobacterota; class Syntrophobacteria; order B119-G9; family B119-G9; genus B119-G9. The sequence goes on along the minus strand of QMLL01000037.1, from coordinate 3,761 downwards.
GCAGACTTGCTGAGAACAGTATTCATTATCAGGCACTCGTGAATATTTTGAGCAAAAAATTCACCATGCTGAAGCTCGCTATTAGTGAAGGAGGTAAGTAATGGATTTAATGACGGCACTGAAAATTAGTAGCTCCGGAATGAGTGCTCAAAGAACGTGGATGAATGTCCTTGCGGAAAACCTGGCCAATGTTAATACCACTCGCACTCAAGAAGGAGGTCCGTACAAGAGAAAAACTGTGATTTTTGAAACGGTACCCTATGCGTCGGATTTTGATGAACTTCTGGCGAACTTTATCGACGATTCGCTCTCAGAGGTAGAAGTTTCTGACATTGTAGAAGATGGGAGGGACTTTAAGGAAGTGTTTGATCCGGGACATCCTGACGCAGATGAGAAGGGTATCGTGCTGTATCCAAATATAAGCATTGTTGAAGAGATGGTTAATATGCTTACTGCTACTCGCTCATACGAAGCAAACGCGGCCGTTATCAAAAGTATAAGGGCCATGGCAATGAAAACGCTTGAACTTGGCAGATAAATGAGAGGTGGCTATGAGTAATTTACTGGATAGGGTGGGTACGACACAAAATTTTAATGAAGAAACCTGTGGCAGAGTGAAAGATAAAAAGGAGAAAACGTTCAATGTAAAGTTTGGGGAAAGGCTCAGGAAAGCTCTGGAAGAAATTGATACCCTTCAGGAGGACGCCGACAAGCTCTCCAAAGAACTTGCTATAGGACACAATGCTCCCTTGCACGAAACCATGATTGCTCTGGAAAAGGCAGACATTAGCTTACGTCTCTTTATTCAAGTGAGAAATAAGGTTGTGGAGGCCTATCGGGAAGTAATGCACATGCAATTCTAACTTGAGTAAGCTTTGATTTGAATAGGGGATTAGATGGGTGTTCTTGGAAATTTTCTAAACCAGATAAAAAAGGTATTCGGCAGCTTACCCACCGCTAAAAAAATCTCTTTCATCGTGTTGTTCGTGGCTGTGGTAGGGGGCTTTGCACTCATTATTTTCCTCAACAATAGGCCAAATTACCGAATACTTTACAGCTATATATCAATTGAAGACCTGCAGGCTATAAAGACCAAGCTGGACAAAGAGAAAATCCCTTATAAGCTTGAAGGGACAAATTCCATTGCGGTGCCTGAAGACAAAATATACCAGGTCCGGATTATGCTCGCGTCTTCCGGGTTACCCGGAGGCAACATCACGGGTTTTGAGCTATTTGACAAAAACCAGATGGGAACAACGGATTTTGTCCAGAAAATAAATTACCAGCGAGCCTTGCAGGGAGAGCTCTCAAGAACCATCAACGAAATTCCGGAAGTGCTGGAAAGCCGGGTCCACCTGGTGGTTCCTGAGGAATCACTGTTCATAGAAGATCAGAAAGAACCGACTGCGGCGGTTGTGCTGAAACTGCGTCCTGGCAGTAGCCTTTCGTCCAAGCAGATACAGGGTATCGTTCATCTGTTGACGAGTTCCGTGAAAGGACTTAAAGCAAGCAATGTTTCCATCATAGATGCAGCGGGCGGTACTCTCTATCATAAGAACGGAGACGAGGGTAAGTTTTTCTCTGATTCACAGCTCGAGTATAAGCAGAATGTGGAAGAAACATTGAGAAGAAAAATCCAAGGAATTTTGGAAAAGGTGGTAGGACCGGGCCACGCGGTGGTTCAGGTAACGGCTGATATAAATTTTAAGGAAGTGAAAATAACGGAAGAGAGCTACGATCCTGATACTGTTGCTATCAGGAGTGAGCAAAAAGTAATTGAGCAGGCCAATGGTACTTCCCTGAGACCCAAGGGCAACCCTGATAGCATTTTGAACCTGCAGGCCAAGTTAAACTCCACCGGAAGGCCAAGGGCAAATAGTGCCAGCAGGCAGCGAGAAACGGTAAACTACGAGATAAATAAGGTGGAAAAAAGTATTCTGGAGAGGCCGGGTACCATTAAAAGGTTATCCGTTGCTGTGGCTATTGACGGAAAATATAAGACTGAGAAAACCAAGGACGGAAAGATAAATAAGGTTTTCATCGGTCGAACGGAAAAAGAGATGGAGCGATTGAAAGAAATTGTCAAGAAAGCTATGGGTTATGACCCGGATAGAAACGACCAGGTTGAAATAAGCAATATCTCTTTCTCAACCAGCCAGTTACCCGAAGAAATTGCTTCTCACCAAAACAAGTGGCTAAAGATGCTCCAGAATTATCAGAAAGCGATAATCAATGTTGTCGTCTTTGCTCTGTTCTTTTTCTTTGTGGTGAGACCTTTCCTGAAACAACTCAGCACACTCAAACCCTCATCAGAACTTCCTCAGTCCGGGGAACTGACATATGAAAGCCCGGAAGCGCTGGAAGAAGGTGCCAGGCGATTACCTCTCAGAGAAAAAGGGGAAGAGGATCTGAGGGAAGAGGTTATAAACATAGCAAAGAATGATCCGCAAAGAGCAGCTGATATTATTAGAAAATGGGTTCATGAACAACAATAGCAGGAGGAGGCGATGGAATTATCCGGACCGCAAAAAGCCGCTGCTTTGATGGTTTCGCTGGGAAAAGATGTGAGCTCGGTCTTGCTGAAAAATTTTACGGACGAAGAGATAAAAACTATTGGGAAATATCTAACCGAAATGAGCACTATTCCCGGGGACGTGGTTGAAACGATACTCAAAGAATTCATGGATAATTTTTCCAACAATAAAGACGTTCCGGTTGTAGGAGAAAAGTTCTTTAAAGATGTCCTTGCGCAAACTTATGGAGAGAAAGCAGAGCAACTAATTGAAGAAATAGAAGAGGAAAAGAGCAAGACTCCTTTTCAGAATATTAGAAAGGTTGATTCGAAAATTCTTGCGACCTTTGTTCAGAATGAGCATCCTCAGACAATCGCTATAATACTTGCACATTTAGACCAGAAAAAAGCTGCCGAAGTTTTATCCTTGTTGCGAGAAGACATTCAGGCAGAGGTTGTAAGCAGGATTGCACGTCTGGAATCCGTTCAGAACGATATTCTTCTCGAAATCGACAAGATACTGGAAGAAGAGCTATTAACCAGGGGCACCATGAGCCAGCAGAAATTAGGGGGAGCACAGGTGGCGGCAGAAATAATAAACTGCCTGGACAAGAAAACCGAAGAGATTGTACTCAGTCAGCTCGAAGAGGAGCAGGCAGAACTGGCAGAAGAAATAAGGAAATTGATGTTCGTATTCGAAGATCTGTTGAAACTGGATGATCGAAGCATACGCACTATTTTGAAAGAGGTTAAGAATGAGGACCTTATCCTTGCTCTTAAGGGTGCGTCGGAAGAACTCAGAAACAAGATTTTCAGTAATCTCTCTTCTCGAGCTGCGGAAATGATCAAGGAAGACCTCGAAGCCATGGGACCGGTAAAATTGAGTAATGTTGAAGAGGCCCAGCAAAAGATAATACTGATTGTTAGGAACCTGGAGAAAGAAGGCAAAATTGTCATAGGAGGTGGAGGTGAAGGGGACCAGCTGGTCATCTAAAGTATTGAAAGTTGCAAGCAGGGCCACAGGTCTAAATCCTTTCGGGTTTGAGGATTTTGAAACGGGTATGCCCGGAGATTCCGGGGATGATAAGCATATCGCCCGTATTCCGGAAGAAGTGCGCAAGGAAATTGAGCGCAGATTTCGAGAACTCGAAGAAAAAGAAGCAATAGCAGAAAAACGGGGTTACGAACGGGGCTTTCGCCAGGGCGAGAAAGATGGCAGAGAGATCGGTAAACAATCAATGGAAATCCT
>QMLL01000036.1 GCA_003646715.1 Deltaproteobacteria bacterium | reverse complement strand
CGGCAAAAGATTCGACTCGGCTGGGTAGTCTGAGCTCACATAGACGTCTATGTGTCAATCAATCCGTCTTGAAGCCGAAAATTTAGTCACTTTTCGGAAAGGGAGAATTTTTTTGCTTGACTTCGGCCTTTTAAAAGGTGTTATCGGAAGTCGCATTGTGTTCATATACCCTTGCTTTTCAATGTTCCCAGTGCCTTTGCAATCTCCGCTGATTCTGCCTCAATAATACTGATTAGCTCTTCCGGCGTTCTCTTATCTTCTTTCTCCTTCCGATTAGGGTTAACTGCTTTGAGGTCGTAGTTTTTCGCCTGGATCTCCTCCACTGGCACGCGCCAAGAACGCTCGCTGATATTCCTTTCAGGGAGAAGTTTAAAGAACTCTTCAAAATGCGCTACTGTGAGGGGTTGCTTTTTGGTTATATTGAGGTCGGACAAATCGTAATACCATATTTCCTTTGTCGGTTTGCCTTTGGTGAAAAATAACAGGTTGGTCTTGCTGGCAGCACCTGCATTGACGAAAACTTTTGGCGGAAGGCTTACGATGCACCAGAGGTCGAATTCATTGAGGAGTTTTCGTTTGGTTTGAACGAACGCATTTTCGGTCGTCCTGAAGAGTACCCCTTCATCTATCACGATTCCGCACCGGCCACCGGGTTTGAGGCTTTCCATCACATGCTGGAGAAAAAGGACCTGGGTCGAACCTGTCTTGTAGGCAAATCTGGTCTGGGCATCCTTTCCTTCTTTGCCGTCGAAAGGCGGATTGGTGAGCACCACGTCAAAGAGTACAGGGGCGCCGGCGAAGAGTCCACCGTAGACCTCCTGACCCGTGAGGGTATTTCCATGCCAGATGTGGGGCTCGTCTATCTCCTGCAGCACAAGGTTTGCAAGGGCGATGGGGTACACAAGGTTCTCCTTTTCTCGCCCGTAGAAGGTTCGGGTTTTTAGGGTTTCAACATCATCGGCGGTCTTTGCCTTCTCCCTCATGTGTTTGTAAGCCTGAGCTAAAAACCCTCCGGTTCCACAGCATGGGTCATAAACCGTTTCGCCAATTTGGGGGTCGATCACCTTTACCATTACCCGGATAACCTCTCTGGGAGTGAAGAACTGACCCCCATCGTTGTTCTTCTCACCCATTTTTTGTAGGAGTCCTTCGTAGACCTGGGAAAGAGTGAACATGTGGGTTTCATCTACTTGTTCAAGAGAGAGTTCGTGAATTTTGTCGAGGATGTCCAGAAGGTTGCGCTCGGTATCTATCCCCGTCTTCTCGATGGACGAGAAAACCTCACTGATAATTTTTTGCCTTGAAGTTGCACCGGGCTTGTCCTTTAGCCTTCTCAGGGCAGGCAACAAATCACCGTTGACAAAGCTCATGAAGCCACCGAGGGTTCCTATTTGCAGTTCGAGTCGTTTCTTTCCCTCCGGTGCTGCCCAGTCACGCCAGCGATAGGGATATTCAAGAGAAGGGCTGAAGGAAGCGCCTACTGCCCTTGCCTGCTCTTCCTCTCGCTGTTCATTCTCGTCCAGTATTCTCAAGAAAAGCATCCAGGTAAGTTCCGGCACGTACTGCAGCGCCCCTGCCCTCCCTGAGCGCCGCATGATGTCGCAGATGTTTTTAATGTAGGCATTGAGGGATTGGGGTGTGGTGATCTTACGGGTACCTTTACCTTTCATGTCGCATCCTTTTCGATTAACCACTTCTTCGCGGTCCAACAAAAGATATAATCTTACGAGAAGATAGAGGTATATTAACTTTGCTCTCAATCAATCCCGGGAGTTCCCCTTCCTGAAACTCTTTTATTGCCTCTTTTATTATAATCTCTTTATTCACAGCACCCTCAGTGATACCATTTTTGTATCAAAATGGTATCATAAAGAATACCATAAGCCGAGAACCCGGTCGTGCTCCTTCCCTGCACCATATCGCTGATGCCTTTGAGGTAGGCGTTCAGGCTCTGAGGAGTTGTAAGTCTGCGGTTATTCCTCGGCATTTTTAGGCTCCTCCGGAAACATCATTTGCACAAAACTTTCGGCTTCCCTTAAATCCTTTTCTATATCTTCACAGGTAAGTTCTAAAACACTGAGCGGAGGATATCTTTCGGCAAAGTAATATCCGGTAACGCGTTCACACAATTCATAGAAGCTTTTAAGGTCAGGGTTGTATTTAATAGCGTCGTCTAACAAGGCGTCAAGTTCGTGAATCTTTCTGAGCTTCCAGCCTTGTTGCAGGAGAAAGGCCTTAAGATACTTTTCCAGGGACTGTTGGAGGAAGAAACCTGCTGCTTCTGCATCATGGTCGCTCAAATTCCTTTTTGTACGTTGCCAATCCTTTCGGGCTATCTGTTTCCATTCCTCGGGAGCCAGAGATTCTCCGAGCTTTTTCATAGAGCAATTCCCTTCTTCACTATCTCCCGGATAAATTGGTCCCCTATTTTTATTCTCTTCTCCACCTCTTCGGCAGTTAAGACAATTGGTGCAATGGGGAGTCCATTTCGCAAATCACGGATCAGGCCTCTGACGGTTGCCATCCTTTCAAAAAATCGTTCCTTGGTAGGTGCAATAACCAGTATATCCACATCGCTATCCATTGTGGCTTCCCCTTTTGCATAGGAGCCGAAGAGGATGACCTTTTCGGCGTGGTATTCTTTCTTTAACCGCTGGCTTATCTTTCGCAGTTGTTGAGATATTTCCTGGTTCATATTTTCACCTTTCTAATTTGCCGCAATATTGCAGATGCCTTTGCTGTATAGACGTTCAGGGATTAAGGGGTGTGAGTTTGCAACTGTTTGATTTTTTGTTCTTCATAATAATCTCGCTCTATCTTTCAATTTCATCTAAAAATCTTGAACGCTTTCTATGCGTTTCAGCCCGATTAAGACTGCGATAGGTAGCTCGACCGATACGACTCCAAGCCCAACTCAAAAATAACCTTCTTTTTGCTCTCGTCATTGAAACGTATAGGAGTCTACGTTGTTCAGGTTCATACCATTGATTTGGCATCAGTTCATCTTCGAGGGCTGGCACAAAGACCACATCGGCATCTAACCCTTTCGCGCCATGCATGGTCATGATCATAATTCGAGTGGGGCTGTCTTCCGCCGTTTCTACTGGAGCTGGTTCTTCAAAATCAACCCCCTTTTCTAAGCGATTTATAAGTTTATGAAATGTAAGGTCTTGCTGTTTGTCACACCATGCAAGGATTTTTTGTATCTCTGACTCACCATGTATTTCGAGAGCTTTAACTATTTCAATCAACATTTTAACAAAATTATCCATTTGACGCCATCTTTTAAAATTCTCTGACCAAGATTTCATCATCCCCGAAGTATCATCATCCTCAGACACTGTCTGCCACAGAGATTTATTCTGATTGTGTGATATGCGTCTGACTTCAGCAATTCGCTCGGGTTTCCACTTAAATAATTTTTGAAGTAAAAACCTCGCAGCCAGATTATCTGACTCGTCGCTTAAAAGCCGTATTACCTCATAAAGCAAAAGGACTGCTTCAGAAACTGTTTGTTTACCAAGTAGATTTTCGATCTGGAAACCGTGGGTTTGCAAAGCATCGAAATATTTTTGCCCTATTTCTTTATCATGAAAGAGAATCAAAATGTTTTTGGGAGGGGGTGTCTTTTTTAACTCATTTTGTAATTCATCACTAAGGGTCTGTATCTCAGCTTTCTCACTCTTAAAAGATTTTATTTTAAATTCACCAGTTCCCCTTTTAGGATTTGTAATAGGTTTTTCTTTGGGCATGCGCTCAGGCAAGTGTTTCCCATCCACATCAATTAATTTCCAAGCTGCGTCCATGATTAATGCCCCACACCGCCAGCATACCGAAAGCCGGTAGATTTTCGCATCGGCATAGATTTTCTTAAATCTTTTCACAGCACTGGGATTTGCGAATCTTCCAGTTTGATAAATACTTTGGTCATCGTCACCAAAGACCATTAGAGATTTAGCCTTCGTTGCAAGCAAATAAATCAACTCCTGGTCTGCACGGTTCAAATCTTGATATTCATCTATAAGCAGATGGTCGATCTGGTTAGTAACCTCATCAAGGATATCTCTATTATCACGCAATAGTTTTACTGCAAGTGCAACGACATCATACCAATCCATACTACGATAATAATCAAGAGGTGAGTCATAGCACTCATCAAATTGTTCTTGGGTAGCAAAACCGCTTTTAGATGGAATTTTAGCCACAGTATCCAAATTAGAAATACCCGCTCTATTTGCCTTGAAACGTTTAAGATAGGTATTCCTGGGATAGCGGTCGAGTTTGCTCTTCTCTCGCTTTAATTCAATACGAGTATCTGTAAGCAAAATATTTTCTTGGGGTCTTCCTACAACTCGGAAGGAAGTTGGCAACCCTATCTTATCCGAATAGCGATGTAGTAAACCTTTCGCTAAATAGTGCATTGTGCTAATATGTAAGTCAGGCGTCTCATAGCCTAATTTCTCGCATATTTTTATAACTTTTTCCTTTATCTCGTCTGCGGCGTGATTTGTAAAAGTCACAGCAATAATACGGGATGGGTCGCTATCATCCCGGAAAAGGCCAACCAACCTTTCTGCCAACGTTGTGGTTTTACCTGAACCAGGACCGGCAATTACAATAGAGGGACCTTCACGGTGCTGAATAATTCTCTCTTTTTCGTGTTTTGCTCTCTTCTCTATTTCCTGCAAATTCATCATAACTCACCCTTAAATGCTTTTCTTAAAATTGCGTGTGGTAACACACTGATGGCTTCGAGTTGTTTTTCAATAGAAGTGCGAAGTTTCTCCACCTCCAGCATCTTTTCCTTGAGGTCCGAAGCAATACGCTGCTGGACAGGAACAGAAGGAAGGGGAATAGAAATCGCATCAACAAATTTTTGATTTATCCCACCCTGAGCAGAGCCATGGAATTCTTGCTGTATTTGACTTTGCCCCGCCGGTGAATAAAGAAACCAAAAAAGAAATTCTTGATTTAAAAAGGTCTTTCCTCTTAGTCTAAACACATGCTCATTTATTGCTGCCTTAGCATAAGGAAAATTATCGTCAACAAAAGAAACCTTCCCTGTCGTAGCCCCATCCTTAACTACCAGAACATCTTTTTTTTGGATTTGCCCTCTTTTCATGGTCTGATAAAATTCTTCGGGAATGAAGCGAATATTGTTAAGATTAAATCCACCCAAAGAATTCAAATGCTCAGCTCCTATTGAAGGTATCCCCTCTTTAATTTCAAAAACAACACCCTTTGGGCGACTGCCAGTCTCAAGAACGCTCAGCACCTCCCCTAACCTCTTCCTCTCCCACTTCTTTGCCTCTTCGCTTTCGAAGACCTGGCGCAGGTAGGCAGCGGGGAGGGCTTTGGCTGCCTCAAGCTGTTTTTCGCAGGCAACCCTGGCACGCTCCACCTCCTGCATCAGCTCCTGAATCTTTGCGGCGATGCGTTTTTGTTCGAGAAGAGGACAAAGAGGGATAACTTGCCGGTAAGCGTCGTTGCGATTTAAGCCGGGCACACCTGTTGCCTTATTAAGCACATCAAGCCTTAACCACTTAAGCAACCAATATAGCCAGTGTAGGTCGCAAGAAGTTTTAGAAGCATCAACATAGTAAGTAGTGTCAATTGGCCAAGAGGGGACCTCGGAGTAATTCACCTGTCCAATCGAACCCTTGCGCCCGATTATGATTGCTGAGCCTTGCGTAATGGCCACGTTGTGGTAACCAACGACACCATTTGAACCAAAAACCGGAACAGACCCTTTTAATCTATCTCGTTCTGGCAAACCTGAACCGTATTCGAACTCACACACCTCCCCTAACATCACCCATCGCCAGCCAGGTGGGAGTGTGGAGTTCGGAGTTCGGAGTTATTTATTTGGCTCATTTTTGCATCTTTTGCATCATTTTTGCATCATCGTCTCTTGTGCCCGTTTGGCGCCCCTTTATTGCTCCTTTGACCCCTTTATGAGACGTTTGAGCCTCTTTTTGTCAGCTTTCATTTCCTAGCCGTTACTTTCATTATCCATTAGTCAATTATTAGTCATTTATTAGTCAATTGATAGGTAGCCCCTTCACAGTTACATTCTTTAACCTTCCATCAACATCCTTTAGAGTGTCCGATAAATGTCCGAAACATGTCTGATATGTCTGTTATTTCGCTCCGATCCATTGTCTGCCATTTAATGCAACTATTATGCATTTAATGTTTTCATAATACATTAGGTCTATTGCCAATTATCCGCCAAAATCGCCAACTAAATGCCAACTAATCGCCAAATTGTTTGAGTTCATATTCACTAATCACCTTGACTGTCATTTGAGCCCTTTGTGAGCCCTTTATGAGCCGTTTGAGCCCTTTGTGAGTCCTTCTTCAATGTGTAAAAGGTTCCTTTTCCAGTAACTCCTTGTTGTTCAAACATATTCATATCTACAAGCACGGCAAGTTCTCTTGAAGCGGTTGGTTTAGAAACCTTTGCTATCTCCTGATATTCCTTATTCGTAATCCTCCCCTTCTCCTTCACATACATCACCGCCTTAATCTGTCGATCGTTTAACCCCATTTTTCTCAGATTTTCCTCTGTATAAATGTCTTTGTAGAAATAGACCGAAAATCCGCCCATTTCCTCTTTGTACTCCGGCTCTGGTAAACCCGCCTCCTTCATCCATTCAACCATCCGAATGGTTCCGCTTCCATATTGCTCAATGTAGCCAGCAAGATAAAACACTTTGGCAATCAGAGGATTGCGTAAACATGATTGATGTGGCCTTTTCAGTTGTTCGACCGTTATACCTTCGGGAAGCCCACCCGGGTTAGAAAACCAGATATGATCATCATACACCTTTATCACGATGAAATTTGCGATGTCAAAATAATCTCTGTGTATAAGCGCATTCAGTATCGCTTCACGAAGGGCAGGAATAGGATAATCCCAGATGTCCTCTCGCTCTATCCCCTTTATTTCGTAACGAACATTTATATGTTGCCTCACGATGTTAAGCGCTTCTTCAAACTGGTGGAAAAGATCTCCCCTAACCCATTTGTCATCAATTATAACGGTCTGTGTCTTGAAACGACCTATTCGGACGCAGAGATTAATAAAATGTTTTTGGGGATTTTTGCCAAAAAGAAGGATTGCTCCATTGGTCAGCTTCCCATCTGTCATAAGCTCTAACTTCCCCAAGACGATCTGTGGCGGCTCATCCAAAGATACATCGGTGAGCCTGTTCTTTGCCACGGCAAGACGGATAAAGCGGTGAATAATTTCAGGGTCTATTTCTTCAAGTGAAAAATCGCCTGTGAGAGAGTCCCAGGTTTTGCCTTTCAAAAACAAAGCCCGCAGCTTTTCTGGCTTCATCTCCCTGGTAGTGTTTCCGACTCGTTCATAATAGCGACCTTCGTATGAGACAGGATAACCCGAACAGGCAATGTTAACCGCAATAACGCGCTTGCCCTCTATATCCATGGTCTCTATTTCAGGATAGATGGATAGTTTGTTCACAATACGGTTGGTTAGGTCCTCTAGAAGTCCGCTCGAAGACTTTACCCCTGAAATGCTGCCTCTTTTGTTCACGCCGAGGAGAATTATCCCACCTTTTGTGTTCGCCAGGGCCGAAATGGTCTTATAAAAAGCGGCGTTCGGGCTCTCCTTGAACTCTACCGTTTCAGTTTCTCCGGATGCTATCAATTTAATCAGACCGGCTTCGTTCATGCTGCAAAAAGCCTCCTCTTTGTCTCGTTGACAATATCTTTCGGCTCACCAAGGACTTTTAAGGCCTCAAGACCGCCAGCTTTTACTACATCCGGCGCATTAAAGACATAGGGATTCTCCAACTCCTCAGTCCCACCCCGCTCAAATTGATGAGCAAGGGCCACCAGGGTATTTGCCGTTTTGGGAGGCAGATTCCTAATCCATCGGCCATGTTTATACTTGAGCGCCCCTACCCTTTCAGCCCTTGTCTTTGGAGCCATAGCGTATCCAATCTCGACAAGGATATCGTATAGGTCATAATCCTTCCTCCTCAGCAATTCTTGAAGCAACCTCAGCCCACTACCATCATCAGGAAGTGATTCGATGAGTTCTCTTCGTTTCTGGGGGTCTATCCAGAGTTTACGAAAGTCATCAAGAGATTTCGCCTCCGCCGTAAGACGCTCCGCTAATCTCTGTTTGTATTCTTCCACCGTCACCATTGCCAATCTGCCCTCTTTCTCCGTCACAATATAGGTCCCGGCAGGATTAATATGAACATCAAAACCCTCTACTCGAATTATCCTCTCTTTACTTTTATCTTCGGTCTCCTTTGGCTCTCGGGTAGGACTGGGGCGACTCTTAAATTCTCTTCCCAAAAGGCGTGTGGCATTTGTGTAGTCGTAAACCCTGAACATCAACTTATTCGTAGGCAGATGAATCCTTGACCCCCTCCCCATCATCTGCTGAAAAGAGATGGGAGAACGAACATATTTGAAGAAAACGACATTGCGAAGTATTGGAACATCAACACCAGTGGTTATCAAATCAACGGTAGTGGCGATAAAGTGGCTACGCTCTGAACCCCGTAAATCCGCGATATACTGACTTCCTCTCACTGCGGCAGTGCACTTGAAAGCATAAGGCTCAAGGCGCTTCTGTCCGTTTTGGGCACACCAATCGGCGTAGAGGTTGTCCATTTCAGTAGCCACTGCATCTGCGTGGGTATCTCGAGTGCAAAAGATAACGGTCTTTTGATGAGGACCACCGGTTTGAAGAAGCATTTCGAAAAGGTCCTGGCACATCATTTTGACTCTATCAGGAAGCTGGATGATATCTTCGAAAGAGGGGGCTTCGTAATACTCACGGGCTTCGGCCACCATAACAGGTTGACCGGTGATGCCGTCCTTGGCACCCAGACGTTCAATATCCTCTCGGGAAACACCTGTAAGATAAAGGTTTAGTTCCCTTTTTATGATCTCACAGGCCGGAAGGTAACCATCCTCAATCCCTTGTGCCATATCGTATTCATAGACGGGCTCACCGAAGTATTCGAGATTATTGGCGGTGATCTCTTCGTCCTCCCCCCGCTCTTCCTCTGTCCCTCCTTCAAATGAGCGCGGGGTTGCGGTAAGACCTATCTGAACAGCTTTTGGATTGCGGCGAAGCACAATGCTCCATTTTCCCCAGGCGCTGCGATGACATTCATCGATAACAATATGGCTGAAGTAATTTTCAGGATAGTTTTCAATGAAAAACTTGGCATCCTCATCCTCCCCTGCCACATTAAGTGTCTGATAGGTGGCAATGAGGATACGGGCGTTCTTCCGAGGGTTGTCCGTGGTTACCTCTGCTGCGTCAGCACCGAAAATATTTTGAAAGGCAGTGAGCCCTTGTGAGCGCAACTCATCGCGGTCGCAGACAAAGAGGGCACGGCGAAGCTGTCCAGCATCTGCAATCTTCTTTAAAAGGTGAACCGCGATGAAAGTTTTTCCTGAGCCTGTGGCAAGATAAAGAAGGAGGCGTTTTTCACCTCTGGCTATTTTTTCTAAAGCAGCACGGATGGCAGCATCTTGATAATAACGCCTGCTCGCCTCTCCTCCCGGATACGGGGCTAAAAGCGGTTTGGAAACTTCGCTCTCCAACGAAAATCCGATTCCCTGCTCATAGCGTTTGCGAAGTTCCGCCGGCGTCGGGAAATCCCTTAACGGTAACGGTCCACGAGTCTTACCTGTGAAGCGCTCGTACTCTACAAAGAGATACCCGTTGGAAGAATATACGAATGGCACGTTGTTCAGCCGGGCGTATTTCTTTGCCTGCTCAAGCCCCTTATCGGGTGGTTCATCGCTTCGTTTCGCTTCGATCAAAGCAATGGCAACAGGCTGGCTGTTGATGTTGACCCGCACCCGCAAAAGATAATCTACTCGTCCCCGTTCCCTTCGGCGTGGTTTGCCATCCATCACCTCAATTCCACGCTCTGTCTCTTCACGGCGGATAAGGTCTTCTGTCCAGCCATGCTGGTGAAGAACAGGGTCGATGAGCTTTGCCTTAGTGTCTGCTTCTGTTAAATTCATATCGTTTCCATTCTTCTTTACTACTGTTTTTACACATAGTCACACGCAATTTCCGATAATGCCCATATTGCCGACCCCAGAGATTTGCATTAGCGAGCCATTTGAAGGTATATGCGAACTGGTTCGCCAATATTCACTTTGGCGGTGACTGCTGTTCTTCCACTGCTAAGTGTTCTCATCTTTTTAAGTCGAGTT
>QMLL01000035.1 GCA_003646715.1 Deltaproteobacteria bacterium | reverse complement strand
TGAACGAAGAACTGATCAAAAATGGACTTGCGTGGGTCTATAATCGATGTTGTCACAAGGCACTACCGCAAGCATAAACACCAGAAACTGGCATTTACCATGGAAAAGAACGCAAGTTTCCGGGAAATCAGACCATCATCCTAAGAACAACACAACTCCCCTTTACAGGGGCAACGTAAGGTCAAGAATCTTTCATCGCCCCGGTTGCAGGTATTTTAACTGCACGGATTGCGCAATCGAATTCCACAGTCGCGAAGATGCTCTCGAAGCGGGTTATATTCCGTGCAGCAAATGTTCACCGTGACCACAGATAGTCCGTAAATAGATCCACAGCCGTTCTATGGCTCGTAATGAATCGGATTTCCCATTTCATCAAAAGAGAAATTATAGAACACGTTATGACCGTTGTAATCGAGCACCCTTAAATCGTCTTCCTGGTTGAGATCCTGCAGAACCACCGTAAAATGGTTACCGTATTTCTTTTTGACAGTTTCCACAGGAAGTTCATAAGCAATAAATTTCTTTATACCTTTGGCAGCAAGCTTTTCTATCAGTTTCGGGTCGGTGAAAGAATTGTAAGAGGTCAATATCAAGATCGGGCCAGTTCCGGTAAAAATAATTCCTGCCTTCATCTTTTCCCTCCTTTCAGCTGCCGGAAAACACTCCGGCCTTTCTTAAAAGGAGTTTCCAATCTTCTTCCACCATTTCCTGGATCTGATCCAGGTCTTCCTCGGTTAAATGACTGAATCGGCCTTGAAGTTTGAAATACTCCTTAACAAGGTAGCCTTTCGGCCTGTAATTAATAGTATATTCCACTCCGTTTTCCACTTCGTAAAGCGGGAAAATATTTGTTTGCACGGCCATTCTCGCTATTTTGATACTCATCTCTGAAGGTACGCGCCAGCCGGTGGGGCACGTTGAAAAGATATGTATGAATCTCGATCCTTTCATGTTCTTCGCTTTTTTGACCTTATTTATCAGATCCTCTGGAAAAGCTATGTTAGCCGTTGCCGCATAACGAATCCGATGAGCAACCAGGGCTTCAACAATGTTTTTCTTCCTCATTTTCTTCCAATCCTGGCCAGGAGTAGTGGTCGTCCAGGCCCCGTAGGGTGTGGAAGAACTTCTCTGTATACCCGTGTTCATATACGCCTCGTTGTCGTAACAGATGTAGATGAAGTCTTCATTCCGCTCAACGGCACCACTCAAAGCCTGGAAACCAATATCAAACGTTCCTCCATCGCCGGCCCACGTGACAACGGTAGTTTCATGATCACCCCTGACCTCAAGAGCGGCTTTTATTCCGCTTGCAACGGACCCTCCTGTCTCAAAAGCAGTGTGAAGAACGGGAACTCTCAGCGTGGACATCGGATAAGGACCTGCAATAATTGACCAGCAACAGGCAGGTATTACCATGATTATTTTCTCGCCAAGCGCCTTCAACACGAACCTCATGGCAATGGCTGCACCACATCCGGGACATGCCACGTGGCCTGAATACATAAATTCACGATCCGGAACAGATAATTCCATCCTTCACCTCCCGGATTCCCATCCAGAAGCTATCCAGTTCGGGAAAATCCGTGTTCTTTGTCTGCCAGTAGATATCTTCGAGCAACTCCGGTGTAATGTCACGACCGCCAAGGCCAGCAACATAACCGTAAACAAGAGGATGATCAGGGACGTTGCAGAGGGCGGATCGAATTTCCTGGGCAAAAATACCACCTGATCCAAAAGAACAATTACGGTCTACTACTGCAACCTTTCGTGTTCGGGACAGAACCTTTCTCACTGCTTCCCCAGGGAAAGGCCTGAAAAGGGAAATCTTTAAAAGCCCCACTTTCTCACCGGCAGATCGAAGCTTCTCAATCACTTCCTTGCATGTGCTTGTCACAGTACCGGAAGTTACCAGGATTATATCTGCATCATCACATTCCACAGGTTCGATTGATCCATAACTGCGTTCGAAGATTTCGCTAAAATCGTTCTGGATCTCTTCCAACACACCTATCGCGCTCTGCATTGCTGTCTGTATACTGAAACGCATTTCCATGTAAACGTCTGGTGGTGCCAGTTGGTTAAACGCACAGGGATTACCCGGATCGAGGAGAAATTTAGGCTCATAAGGCGGCAGAAATTCGTCCACTTTAGCCTGGTCGGGGATGTCCACCGGCTCGTACGTATGAGAAAGAAAAAATGCATCCAGAATCACCATTGCCGGCAAATTTACCGACTCTGCCAGCCGGAATGCCTGAAGTGTCCTGTCGAGAGCCTCCTGTCCGTCCTCGCAGTAGATTTGAATCCACCCCGTATCCCGTTGAGAAAGACTATCGGTCTGATCAGTCCAGATATTCCAGCCGGGTGCCATGGCCCTGTTAACCTCTGCCATCACAATGGGAAGCCTTGCACCGGAAGCCCAGTGCAATAGCTCATGCATAAGTGCCAGACCCTGGGAAGAAGTTGCGGTGAAGGTACGCACGCCTGTACTGGATGCTCCTATAAGAGCAGCCATGGCCGAATGTTCACTTTCTACTCTCAAGAATTTAGCATCAAGAGAACCATCGGCACAATATTCGGACAGTCGTTCCACTATGTGTGTTTGAGGAGTTATCGGGTATGCGGAAATAACCTGCACCCTGGCAAGTTTTACAGCTTCCGCAACAGCATGACTTCCTTCCATCACAGTTTTCATGCACTCTCCTCCTCCAGAACCATGGCATTCCTCGGACACTCAACTACACAAAGACCGCACCCCTTACAATAATCATAGTTAATCGCTCTCAAACCGCCTTCTTCACTGTCTTGCCTCTTTACAGCGATTTCGGGGCAAAAAAGATAGCAATTATCACAATGGTTACATATTCCGCAGTTGAAACAACGTCCCGCTTCTTTCATGGCCACACTGCCCGAGATTTTCAGGTCAATTTCCGAAAAAGAATTGATCCGCTCTTCTCTGAGTAACCTCGGTTGTGGTGTTCGAGGTATAAGGTTGAAATAATCCGTATTGATTTCGGCATAAGACACTACATGAGAGACCCTGTTTTTCCGTTCTCCATTCAGATATATCTCCATTGAAACAGATAAACCATTTCCGACACGGCAACGGGATATCTCAGGCAAAACGAAATCCTTTCCGATCCTGAATAATACATCCAGTGCCATGGCAGCCTCTTTACCGGAAGCAATGGCATTGGTGACCGTTTTTGCTTCCGTGGTCAAATCTCCGCCAAAAATCACCGGGAATTGACCATCAAAACGCATAACCGAATTGTACAGTTTGATATCCTTTCCGGAACATGAATCACAGACGTACCAGGGCTCAGAGGGTTCTGTTCCAATTGCGACGAAAACCCTATCATAAGAAACTATTTCTGGATCCGTATTATCAGGTTCTATAGCTGCCCTGCCACTTTCATCAATCCCCGCCACTTTCATTTTCTGCAATGTTAGAATTACACCGCTCTCCTTTTTTTCTATTTTTAGGGGAGATTTTAGTTCCTCTATTCTGACCCCTTCATCAAGAGCCATCTTGATTTCCTCTCCGAAAGCCCTCATGTCTTCTTTCCTGCGCCTGTAAACGATTACAGGCTTTGCCCCACATCTAAGAACGCTTCTGGCCACGTCTATTGCCGTATTTCCACCTCCGATAACGGCCACGCTGCCGTGCAGGGAAGGCGAGGAAGGATCGCTTTTGAGTTCTCTTAAAAACGTAAGTCCATCTTCCACACCGGGAGATTCTTCTCCGGGTATGTTCAGGCGTCTGCCTTTCTGGTAACCGCAACTTACGAAAATGGCATCGTAGTTACTTCTCAGGTGCTTAAACTTTTCAAACTCTACATGGTGATTGCAGAAAATCCTGACTCCCAGAGACTCAATTCGAGCAATCTCCTCTTCCAGAACCTTCAAGGGTAACCGATAAAACGGGATAGCCCAGCGGAGCATACCTCCGGGCTTATTCGAAGACTCGAAAACATCACAGGAATACCCCAGCAAAGCCAAAAAGTAGGCAGCAGAAAGACCGCCAGGACCGCTTCCTATTATCGCTACTTTCTTTCCTTTTTCCGCCAGCTTGTTTAAACGTGGCTGAAGTTCATACCGGCTTGCCGTATCAGCCAGGAATCTCTCAATCATCCGGATTGCTACGGCTTCATCAAATTCAAGTCTGTTGCATGCAGATTCACAGGGATGGAAACATACCCTTCCACAAGTTCCCGGGAATGGATTTTCACTTAAAAGCAGTTCCCATGCTTCCTTGAAAGATCCTTGAACGGCAAGCATCTGTATCCTCGGGATATCCTGTCCAACCGGACATGCGCTGCTGCAGGGTGCTGTTTTTTCCAGGTACCTCGGTCTAAGAAATCTCCACGAACCGGTCTTGTTCTCCTCGCTGGTTTTGTACGACCTGGGAATCAAAAGAGGCACACACATATTTGCTCTATTCGAATTTTTCATTTCAACCCACCTCTTTGGCGCCTGCCGGTCCATCAAAAAGCCTTACCGATTCGTAAGCTTCACGTGCAGCCTGCATGTTGGCTTCGGGTCTCAACGCCACTTCTTCGTAAATTGCTCCAACAATGGCATCCATTGGCGGCACCCCATGAACTTTTGAAAAAGCTCCCAACATTGCAGTATTCACGATTGGATGGGTTCGGGTACCAAGCCCATGTTTCAACGCAATTCGCGTAGCATCTACGATTGCCAGGTTGTATCCGGATAAGGCATCATTAGCTGCAGGAAAGCTGTCGCTGTTCAAAAGTATCCAGCCACCTTTTTTTAAACCGCGTGTTACGTTCGTGGAAAAAAACAGCGTCTTATCCAGAACAACCACATGATCGGGATTGTAAAGATTGGTTCTGATCCAGATTTTCTCGCGATCAATTCTCAGGTAAGCCTCAACCGGTGCTCCTCTACGTTCAACACCGAAAAGCGGGAAGCTCTGCACGTAATAACCTGCCTTGAAAAAGGCCTTCGCGAGCAAGATCGTTGCCACAACAGTGCCCTGTCCACCTCTGCCATGAAACCTAAACTGCAACATGACGACCTCTCTACTCCAGAAGACCTCAAAAATTACCCCCTACATCCGCCAACAATCTTTACTTCTTGCTCCATACCACGACTATGGCTTTAGCCGGCTTATCTCCAACACACCGGAAACTGTGGCTGATGTCAGATTCGAAATAGATGGAATCCCCTGGCTCCAGCAATTCCACCCTTTCAATAGATCGGAATTCAAGCTTACCTTCCAGCAGATACAAGAATTCCTCACCTTCGTGACTCACAAACACCATATCGCTTGTTTCCTGAACCGGAAACATCACCAGGAAAGGTTCCATCTGCTTGTTCGTTTTCTTGGTCTCAAGGGCTTCGTAAACGTAATTTACTTCTCCCTTCTGGTGATGAGGTCTCCTGTCAATCTTTACTCGCTCATGCTTTCTCGTAAGGGAGATCTTATCGGTGGTTTCCTCATCCTGGAAAAAATAGGCCATTCCAACGTTCAGAGCCCGAGCGAGCTTAAGCAATGTAGCAATTGGTGGAACAACGTGTCCGTTTTCGATCTGAGAAATAAAGGGCTTTGAGAGGTCTGTTTTGGCTGCCAGATCCTGAAGTGTATATTGGTTTTTGAGGCGAAGTTCCCTGAGCTTATTGCCAATTTTCAAGGCCTTGACAGCAAGGTTAATGTCGTCGTTCTGTTCCATTATCTCTCCTTCCTGTTTTAGTTGTGGTATGTCACATTTTATTACTAACTATCCTACCGTTAATCGGAACAACAAAAGATGAGACTCAGGAAAAAATGATAACTATAACTAATAACGCTGGATTCCCGCCTTCGGAGAAATGACAAGGAGGCACTCTCAACGTCATTCCCGCGAAAGCGGGAATCCATGCCCTTAAACTGAAATACAAACCCATCGTAAGCTCCTCGCCTCGGTCATTGAAAAGGGGCTTTTATATCAATATAAACCACGAAGTGTTTGATGACAACAAATATTTTTTGGGAATACAAAACTGTCCTCTTTACAATAAAATCTAAATTGAATTTGGTTACAAAATCCTGGTAGTATCGTGGTAGATTGGAAACCTTAATGTTCTTGATTACTATCACTTTCCTGGAATGCCTGGGTTAAATGAGAGAAGAATTTAAGGAATATATCTCTGTCGTTAGCTATCTTGGGGCCCTGATGATTGTGATGGGAGTGCTGTTATTTACTCCCCTGATTTTTTACGTGACCTATGGGGAGCACTTTGAACACGAACGCATTTTGCTTGCTTTTGTGCTTCCTGCTTTCTCGTCCATCATAATAGGTTCTTTTCTCCACCACCAGTTACCCTCAACCGTCCCATCAGTCAAACAGGCAATGCTTATAACTGCACTCGGATGGCTTGTTGCTTCCACCATATCTGCCATTCCCTTTATGATAGGAATACATAAGAGTTTCATTGATTCTTTTTTCGAAGCCGCAAGCGGGCTTACCACAACCGGAATAACCGTTTTTACCGGTCTCGATGATATGCCTAAAAGCATTCTTTTCTGGAGATCCCTGATCCAGTGGGTGGGAGGACTGGGGATACTCACCTTTTTTCTTGCTGTGAGCTTCAGGGGTGCCACGGCCGCTGCCACGTTATTCAGTGCGGAAAGTCATAAGATTTCTTCCGGACGTCCCGTTCCGGGAATTTTTAACACATTAAAGATTCTTTGGGGAATTTACATTATCTTCACCGTCAGCTGTTTTGGACTTCTCCTTCTGGAAGGAGTGGGAATATTTGACGCTCTCAATCATTGTTTAACAGCCATTTCCACCGGTGGATTTTCGACCCACGATGCCAGCGTCGGCTACTATTCAAATTTTACTCATGGATACCTCATTGAGTATACATTTATTTTTTTTATGCTCATGGGAGGAATAAATTTCCTTGTTCACTATAAGGTACTAACAGGAGACTGGCGTACCGTATACAGGGATTTTGAAATCAGGTGGTTCTGGGGAATTTTGTTTTTAATGACGTTGCTCGTTGCAATGGACCACATGCTTAAAACTGATTTCCAGACCCTGTGCGATACCGCTACCTTTGAAAAGTTATGCTACAGCATCCATGATATATTCAGGATCGCACTTTTTCAAGTTTCTTCTTTGCTGACGAGCACCGGTTATGCGACAAAGGATATCAACAGCCCCTTTTTCCCGGCCCTGGCAAAGCAGGTTTTTATAATTCTCATGATCGTTGGAGGCTGCGTGGGTTCAACCGCAGGAGGCATCAAAATTCTTAGAGTGGGTGTCCTGGCACAGTCCCTGAAAACAGAACTTCGCCAGATAGTTTCTCCTCCAAATTGCGTGATTCCAGTAGTTGTACAAGGGGAAATTATCGGCAACAAGGAAATGCAAAGGATAGGTGCACTGGTATTTTCGTGGTTTGCCCTGATAGCTGTAGGAGCATGGATAACATCGCTATTCTCAGACCTTAACGGCTGGCAGTCCATATCCGGTATGGCGTCGGCTCTTGGAAACATGGGACCCTTTTATTTTTCTGTAGAAAAGATGGCGTCGCTGAGTCCTGTCATCAAGCTAACTTACGTCGTTGGTATGATTGCCGGCCGCCTGGAGATATTGCCCATATTCATTTTGTTTTACAAATCCAGTTGGAGATAGGAGAAGTAGTCATGTATATTGTGATAGCAGGAGGAGGAATTGCTGGTTCCTCTTTGGCATCTGTACTTATTGAAAGAAAACACGATGTAGTCATAATTGAAAAAGACAAGGACCGCTGCAAGCAGCTATATGCTGACCTGGGAGTGGTGGCGGTTAACGGAAGTGCTACTAACATTACCAGTTTGAGGGAGGCCGGCATAGAGAAGGCAGATGTGGCCATTGGAGCACTTTACCTGGATAACAGGAACCTCACGTTTGCTATCCTGGCTCACAGTTTTGGAGTGCCCAAAATAATGGTGAAGATGAGGGTTCCCGAATACCTAGAGGCTTATAAAATTGCGGGAGTTACCACGGTTTGTAATATGATTGATCTTTTTAAGACCACCATTTTAAATGAGCTTGAAAACCCTAATGTGCGGATCGTGACACAACTTGAAAGCAGCGATGCACTGTTAGCAATGATTCTCTATCCAGATACCGGAGACAGTGATGGCATAACAATAGCGGAGTTGAGTCAAAAAGGGGTATTTGCCCAAAATTGCGTTTTTGCGGGTATCATGAAAAAAAGGACAGACAGAATAATCATGCCAAGAGGAAGCGACAAGGTATATCCCGGAGACAAGATCTTTCTGGTGGCAGATCGAAAAAGAATAGCAAAAATATCGGCATATCTCTCTGAAATTGAAGCCAAACTTAACCAGCAACAGGCCCCACCAGAACTTTTCTAAAAAAGGGGAGGTAAAGCGGCAAACGTAAACTTCAATTATTTTTCATACTTGAAAGATATATAAACTCTGGCACGATAGGCTACTACCTTGCCATCTTCGATTTTCATATCCAGCTTGTTAATTTCTGCAATTCTAAGGTCTTTCAAAGTTTTACTGGCGGTTTCTACCGCGTTTTTTGCCGCCTCTTCCCAGGATACCGGGCTGGTACCAACTAATTCTATAATCTTATAAACACTATCCATGACTAACTCCTCACTTTGAAATTAAGCCGCTTTACTTCCGAAACTAACAGAAATACAACATTTCCGTTATGTTTACTGCTGTTTGATTTGTCAGTGGTAGGAAATTACCGGAGTAACTCTTTATCAATCAAACTGTTTCCGAACAACCTGACCCAGAAGTGCAGTTATCAGAACACTCTCACTGACCAACTTTAATAAACTATAATCTATATCGAAAGTCTTTGCAATCTGTATCGTGAAAAAGAAAGCTGAAAAATCCAAATCTTCCTATGAGATATGTCTTTTAGGGAAAACCATGTATCAAGGTAGGCATGGAAATAGAGAGGCACAGCCAATGACTGTGCCATCATGGTTTGCTCACCTAAATGAAAATCTAATTAAATACCCAGTTTCTTTCTCTTCGCCTCAATATGAGCCGCGAGAGCCTCAACAGCCTGAACTGCGTCTGTATCAACGTTCAGCAATCCACCTGTTACCTCTGTTAAATCCTGGGTCAGCAACTGCACGAGGTTTGGAGCTCCTGTAACAGTGGGCACAGGATTAACATATGTGTACAGACCCAGTGCCAGGGCAAAAATTGCATCGACAGTGGCTTTCTGTTCCATATATTCCGGTGCAGCTACAATAACCGGGAGATCAGGGATGGGAACACCACCTAGAGCATTTGAAACTGCAAACAGCAGATCAGCAATTCTGCCCGTGTCAGTGCAGGTTCCGTAACTCAGAACAGGAGGAACACCAAGAGCTTCACAAATACTCTTCAATCCAGGACCAGCCAGTTCTTTTGCATCCGGGCTGCAAAGCCCGGCAACCTGGAGAGCCGCGTTTCCACAACCCATCGACAGCACCAGGATATCTCTCTTGATCAGCTCTTTCGCAACCTTGACACTGTGCACATCCTGCCCGTTATCTCTTAAGCTAGTACAGGATACAAATCCGGCAACACCCCTGATTGTTCCATTCTTGATAGCATCCAGCAACGGATCAAGGGTTCCGCCAAGAGCTTCAAGGATACTCTCCGTGGAAAATCCCACAATTGCTTCCTTTACCGGTAAGTCAGTTACCGGTTCTACCGACTGCCTTCTCTCTTTGAAGTTGTCGATAGCCATCTGCAATAGTTGAGCAGCCTGTTCTTCTGCTTTTTCCGGAATGTAGTCCAGTCGTTCGTCGATTCCTTCAAAGGCAACCAGGTCGCTAACGGGAATAAGCTTGAACTTATATTTTTTGGCATACGCCGGATCAAGCGGCAAAGAGCAGTTCATGTCACAGGCAAACAGATCAACGCATCCGCTCGCAAGCACCGCTTCCTGCATAATCCAGTTGCCAGTGAAACCGTAAAAAATATCGTCCATTTCCCATCTCTGGATCATTTCCTGACCTGTTTCAATGCAGGCAATTACACGCAGTCCCTTAGCACCTACAGCCTTCGCCTTTTCCTGCCATTCCGGTTTCCTCGCCAGCTGAACCATGGCAAAACCAAGGAAAGGTTCATGACCATTGGGTAGCACATTTACGTAATCGGGATCCAGTACGCCAAGATCCACTCGCATCGGATGGGGCTTCGGGATACCGTACATTACGTCCTGGCAGTATTCGAGAACAATCTGGCTCTGGTATGCCATTGCAATACTCAGGCGCATGGCTTT
>QMLL01000034.1 GCA_003646715.1 Deltaproteobacteria bacterium | reverse complement strand
CCTCAGACGGAAGAAGACAAGGGCGAAAGGAAAAGAAAAAAGGGAGTTGAGAGCATCGATTTTGATCTCAACCCCGAAGAACTTGAGGCTTACCTGAACCAGTACGTGATCAAACAGGATCAGGCTAAAGCTATTCTTGCCACTAAAATCTGTACCCATTTCAAGAGAATTAAGTATCAGAACAAGATTAGAAAAGGCCGATCCACAAACACGGTGGGAAGAATAAAAAACAATATTATTTTGATTGGGCCCACCGGGGTAGGAAAAACCTATATTATTAAATTGATTGCTCAAAAAATTGGTGTGCCCTTCGTAAAAGGCGACGCAACCAAGTTTAGCGAAACCGGTTACGTTGGTAGAGATGTAGAAGACCTGGTTAGGGATCTGGTGACAGAAGCTGATGATGACCTTGAGCTTGCCCAGTATGGCATTATCTATATCGACGAAATTGATAAGATTGCATCTGCGCCTAATATAATTGGCCCCGATGTTTCGAGAACCGGTGTACAGAGGGCCCTGCTGAAGCCCATGGAAGAAACCGAGGTTGACCTGAAGGTTCCATACGACCCGGTATCTCAGATCCAGGCCATTGAATACTACCGGAAAACGGGCAAAAGAGAAAAAAGGACACTGAACACCAAAAACATTCTTTTTATTGTGAGCGGAGCCTTTAACGATCTGGCCGATATCATAAAGAAAAGAGTGAGCAGCCAGAGTATCGGCTTTGATGCCGATATCACCAGCAGGGACGATGATTACAAGTACTTACATCATGTTAGAGCAGAGGATCTTATTCAGTATGGTTTCGAAAGCGAATTTGTTGGTAGGCTCCCTGTGATTGCAGTGCTTGAACCGCTGAGTGAAGATGACCTTTACGAAATACTGAAAAATCCGAACAATCCGATAATAAACGGGAAGAAAGAAGACTTTCGATCCTACGGTATTGACATTTACTTCGAAGATGAAGCTTTGAAGCTTCTGGCGCAGCTTGCTTATAAGGAGAAGACAGGAGCAAGGGGGCTCGTAAGTGTAATTGAGCGGGTTCTCTTACCTTACGAGAAGAAGCTTCCTTCCACTGATATTCAGTTCCTGGTGGTAACTCCAGAGGTTGTAAAAGACCCGGAAGGTGAACTGGAGCGTTTGCTCGCTGATCCGGAAAAACCGGAGCTGCTGGAAAAATACCTGAACATCAAAATGAAACAGAAATCCCAGCTTAGGGATAACATCTACAAAAATCGTGAGAGTTTTCTCGGCAATTACAGTCAGATTTATACCGAAGGACGTATTGATATAATAATTGATCAACATTTGCGAACTGGCCTTGAGCTGGAAGTACTTTTTGAAGACCTTCTTAACATGTATAACCAGATAAAGAGCTTTGAAGTTTCGTTCTTTGAAAGATACGGGTTCAGAGCTCGTTTCAGCGATGAGGCGATAGACGAGATTATAGAACGAGCCGTGTTGAGGGGAGTTTCCACGCAGGAGGTGTGCGAGGAGATATCCAGGGATTTCGATTATGCTTTCAAGCTAGTTGCTGACAAAACGGGCCAGGCAGAATTTCTTTTGCCGCGAGAAGCCGTAGTTGATCCCGATAACTATGTGAACCAGTTGATTCGCGAGGCATACAACAAGGAACCTCACGAAGTTGATCACGACAGGTATTCAACCTGATTATGAGAGGGAGGCCCGTTTATGATAGGTATTTCAAAGCTTTATTGTGGTACGGTTGAGCCTTCTGATGCGCTGCGATATGGAAGAAAATCAGGGGAGATGCCGTCCCATCTGCTGCAATTTTCTGCGGACAAAAAGCCAGTTGTGGTCTGGAATGTAACAAGAAGGTGCAATCTCCGCTGTATTCATTGTTATGCTCATGCCAAAGACAAGGAATTCGAAAACGAGCTAACGCTGGAAGAAGGGAAACAGTTGCTTGACGATCTGAGCGAGTTTGGTTGTCCGGTGGTGCTTTTTTCCGGTGGTGAGCCTCTCATGCATCCTCATCTAATTGAGCTGACGTCGTATGCTGTGGAAAAGGGAATGCGGGCTGTTATTTCCACCAATGGCACGCTCATTACCAGGGAAATTGCGAGGGATCTCAAGGCCATAGGCTTATCGTATGTGGGGATAAGCCTGGATGGTATGGAAGAGATTCACGACAGGTTCCGGGGATTCAAAGGAGCTTTTAAAGGTGCTCTTGAAGGTGTTGAAAATGCTCAGAATGAAGGCATAAAGGTGGGGCTGCGATTCACCATAAACAGGATTAATTATAGGGAAATTCCAGCGATATTTGATTTAATAGAAGAGCGGGAAATTCCCAGGGCATGCTTTTATCACCTGGTTTACGCCGGTCGTGGCAGCAAGCTTATGAAAGAAGATCTTAACCACGAGGAAACCAGGAAGGTGGTGGATCTTATAATTGACAGGACCGCGGAACTTCACGCAAAAGGGAAACCCAAGGAAATTCTCACCGTTGATAATCATGCCGATGGTCCTTATGTTTACCTTCGTCTTTTAAAAGAAGATCCCCGAAGAGCAGAGGAGGTACTGGAGCTTCTCCAGATGAATGAGGGCAATAGTTCCGGAAGAGGTATCGGATGTGTAAGCTGGGACGGTGAAGTACACGCGGATCAATTCTGGAGGCATTATTCTTTCGGGAATGTGCGGGAAAGGCCTTTTAGCGAGATCTGGACTGATCTTTCCAATCCTCTTATGCGAAAATTAAAAGAGAAGAAGAAGTATGTGAAGGGTAGATGCTCTGAGTGTAAGTGGCTGGACATCTGTGCGGGGAATTTCAGAGTGAGGGCTGAGGCGGCAACAGGGGATCTGTGGGCGCCGGATCCTGCCTGCTACCTTACTGACCAGGAAATTGGTCTTGGTTAGTTTCTCAGTTATCACCTGGCAAAGAAACAAGATTTGAGGAGGGTAGTTGTGGAGTATCCTGTATACAGACCGCGTAGAATGCGCAAGAATCCCAATTTTAGAAGGCTGATCCGTGAGACCAGGTTAACAGTGGATGATCTTATTTATCCGCTTTTCGTTGTACCTGGAGAGGGGGTGAAAGAGCCGGTTCCTTCTATGCCCGGTGTTTTCAGGCTGTCGGTAGATAACTTGGTGAAAGAAGTGGAAGAAGTAGCTTCATTAAGAATTCCTGCCATCATTTTATTTGGTATTCCCGAATCGAAAGACGAAGTAGGAAGTGGTGCATATGCGGAAGACGGGATAATTCAGAGAGCCGTCAGGGCAATAAAGGAAAAGGGAATTGACATTGTTGTTATAACAGATGTTTGCATGTGTGAATACACGAGCCACGGCCACTGCGGGATTATTAAGGATGGAGATGTGGATAACGATTCTACCCTGGAATTGCTGGCGAAAACCGCACTTTCCCATGTCCAGGCCGGGGCAGATATGGTGGCGCCTTCAGACATGATGGACGGTCGAGTGGCGAGAATCCGGAGCGTTCTGGATGAAAACGGGTTTTCCGGGATTCCAATCATGGCGTATTCGGCCAAGTACTGTTCGTCTTTTTACGGACCTTTCCGGGATGCCGCCGATTCCGCTCCACAATTCGGTGATAGGCAAGCATACCAGATGGACATTGCGAATGGAGAAGAGGCCATGCGGGAAGTGGCTCTTGATATTATGGAAGGAGCTGATATTGTTATGGTAAAGCCAGCCCTTGCTTTTCTCGATATCATTCAGCGTGTGCGTACTCAATTTGATCGACCAATCGCAGCCTACAACGTGAGCGGAGAATATTCAATGGTTAAAGCCGCGGCGGAAAAAGGGTGGATCGATGAAAAGCGAGTAATGATGGAAATACTCACCGGGATAAAACGAGCCGGAGCAGACATGATCCTGACTTATTTTGCTAAGGATGTGGCGAAGCTGTTAGGAGCTTAGAGCATAGTGACAGAATTTTATTATCGTCGATAGAGAAACACACGAGGCACATATGAACAAAACCGAACATCCTGAACACCTGAAAATGGGCGAACACTCTGGGGCTTCCGGTGTCCCGCAGCCAAGGCTTATAGCCTGGGAGGTTACAAGAACGTGTAACCTTTCATGCGTTCATTGTCGTGCCGCGTCCATGGATAAACCGTACCCCAATGAACTTACGACCGATGAGTGCCTGAAGTTCCTCGATGATGTAGCTTCTTTTGCAAAGCCGATCATAATCTTGACCGGAGGAGAACCGCTTCTTAGAAATGACATTTTCGATATTGCAAAATACGGGGATACTCTGGGACTTCGTATGACTATGGCAACCAACGGGACGCTGCTAACCAGGGAACTGGTGGAAAAGATGCTCAAGGCAAACATTCAGCGAGTTAGCATCAGCATTGATGGAGCCACTGCCGAAAGCCATGACGCTTTCAGAAAAGTGGAAGGCTCTTTTGAGAAATCACTTCGCGGTATTGAAATGTTAAAAGAAGCGGGGCTTCCTTTCCAGATAAACACTACCATAACCAGGGTAAACATGGATGAGCTGCCTGCGGTCCAAGAACTTGCCGAATCACTAGGGGCGGTAGCGCATCATATTTTTCTGATTGTACCTACAGGGAGGGCAAAAGATCTGAAAGATCAGGAAATTGAAGCGGCAGAATACGAAAAATCCTTGCACTGGTTTTATGAACAAAGGAAGAAGACAAAGCTTCAGTTGAAAGCCACGTGTGCGCCTCATTACTACAGAATTCTCCGCCAGCGGGCACGTGAAGACGGAGAAAAAGTGACGTTTAAAACTTACGGACTGGATGCCGTGACAAGAGGCTGTCTCGGAGGAATTGGTTTCTGCTTTGTTTCTCATGTAGGAGACGTGCAGCCCTGCGGCTATTTAGAATTGAATTGCGGAAATATCAGGAAAACACCTTTTCCGGAGATATGGGAAAAATCCGAGATATTTACAGCGCTAAGAGATTTTAGCAGGTACGAAGGGAAATGCGGGCAATGTGAGTATATAAAAGTTTGCGGTGGGTGCAGAGCAAGAGCATATGAAACCACTGGCAACTTTCTGGGGCCTGAACCCCTGTGTACTTATCAGCCGAAGACAAAGTCGAGGCCAGGCAAAGTAGCTAATTGAGTGTCTGAACACTCTGGATAAAAGGGGAACAAAAATGGAACAAATTGAATTTATTGAAATAAAAGAGGTTTATCTCAAATCGGACAGAACGGCAGGCAACATGGTCATCCTGAAAGAAAGCGAGGATGCAAAGTACTATTTTCTTATGTTCGTTGGGGATGCTGAAGCAACCGCAATTGCAAAAGAAAAAGGACTACTTGACATTAAAAGACCTCTAACACATGAGTTTTATTTGAACATTTTGAGAGAGGCAGGCATTGAGTTCGAGAGAGTTGAAATCTGGGATATGAAAGAAAATACGTATTATGCCAGGGTCTTCTTTAAAGCAGGTGGAGAGGAAAAAATGATTGACGCCAGGCCCAGCGATTCTGTTGCTCTGGCGCTCCACGAAAATATCCCTATTCTGGTAAACAAGAAACTCTTCAGGAGGGAGCTTACGCCGGAAGAAGTAAAAGAGTACGAGGAAATCTGTAAGTCCGTTAAATTTTGACGACAACAAGATATAAGATGCGAATCTGTGAGAAAAGAGTAAAGGAGGTTGAAGTTGAAATTAACTGCCGTTCTTCATAAAGAAGGAGACATGTATGTGGCGTTGTGTCCCGAGCTGGATATAGCGAGTCAGGGCTATACAATTGAAGAAGCAAAAAACAATCTTAAAGAAGCCATTTCTTTGTTTTTTGAATGTGCTTCTAAAAAGGAGAAAGCGAACGTATTTTGAGTAATGTGCCCCAACTGATACCCCGGGTGGTGTCCCGAGCGGTGCCCCGAGTAGTTCGCCAAAGGCGAACGTATCGAGGGGTAGAAGTAAAAGCGCACGTATCGAGGGGTAGGGAAAAGTTCCGTGTTGAGGGATGAGAGGAAGGTATCTACCGAAGGCAGATGTTACACGTATCGGGGGGCGGGCACCAGGGATAAGTAAATGGATGCCGGATCTGATCCGGCATGATGAAGTAAGGGCGTTAATCAGATAAATCAGGAATTCTATAACAGGTTAGTTTGACTAAGAAAACCGAAGTATGATTGCAAACAGGGGAATCAAATGAGCTACGCTAAGTACGGATGTCTCAAAAGTAGAAACCCAAGACCATTATTAATCGTAATAATGGACGGAATCGGTTACAGGGAGGAAAAAGAAGGAAACGCTGTAGCAAATGCACTCACCCCTCATCTTGACTGGTTCATGACCAATTGTCCATGGACACTATTGAAAGCACACGGTACTGCCGTTGGATTGCCGTCTGACAAGGATATGGGAAACTCTGAGGTGGGTCACAATGCAATTGGTGCTGGTAGAGTGTATCCACAGGGAGCTAAACTGGTTAACGAATCCATAGCATCAGGGAAGATCTTTCAGGGGAAAACCTGGAGATGGTTGGTTGATTTTTGTCGGGAACATAATGGGAAATTCCATTTTATCGGGTTACTTTCCGACGGAAATGTACACAGCCATATTGATCAATTAAAGGCCATGCTGGAACATCTGGCGTGCGAGGATAAAATACCGGTGGCACGCGTACACATATTGCTGGACGGACGGGATGTGGAAGAAACATCTGCTCTTAGATACGTAGATGATCTTGAAGATTTTCTTGCAAAGATAAATAAAAATTGTTCTGTGGATTACCGTATTGCCAGTGGCGGCGGCCGAATGACCACTACCATGGACAGGTACGAAGCAAACTGGGAGATTGTTGCAACCGGCTGGAGGACACATGTCAAAGGAGAAGGAAGAGGTTTTAAATCCGCAAGAGAAGCAATAGAGACATATCGAAAAGAAATCCCTGGAATTATTGATCAGGATTTACCACCTTTTGTTATCGTGGATGAAAATGGACCTGTGGGCAAAATTGAAGATGGAGATTCGGTGGTATTTTTCAACTTCCGGGGCGATCGAGCCATTGAAATAAGTAGAGCTTTTGAAGAAGAAAATTTTGATAAATTTGATCGGGGACCTCTTCCCAAGATAGCTTATGCCGGGATGATGGAATATGACGGCGATCTTCACATTCCCAGGCAGTATCTGGTGGAACCACCCCACATTGAGAAAACCATGGGAGAATTGCTCTGCCAGCGGGGTATTACACAGCTGGCAATTAGCGAAACCCAGAAGTTTGGCCATGTTACGTACTTCTGGAATGGTAACAGATCCGGAAAATTCGATGAAGAGTTGGAAACATATATTGAAATTCCATCGGATATAGTTCCCTTTGAACTGCGCCCCTGGATGAAAAGCGCGGAAATCACGGACCGGACCCTGGAAGAGATGACTACAGGAAAGTACGATCTCGTAAGAATGAATTATGCCAACGGGGACATGGTAGGGCATACCGGAATATACCAGGCTGCAGTGATAGGTGTTGAATCGGTGGATCTCGCGCTTGGGAGACTGAAGAAATGGGTGACTGAAAATGAAGCAATAGCCATAATCACAGCAGATCACGGAAATGCCGATGAAATGTTTGAACTGGATAAGAAGACAAAAGAAGTCCTCAGAGATAAAGACGGTAATCCGCGAGCAAAAACATCTCATACTCTCAACCCCGTTCCCTTTATCATCTACGATCCCGGGTTTAATGGGGAATACAGGTTTAATCCTGAAATAGAAAACCGCGGTCTTTCAAACATAGCGGCAACCTGCTTTCAGTTACTGGGGCTCGAACCGCCCGATTTCTATGACCCGCCACTTTTGATTTTTAATTCAAAGTAGCGCATGGGACTTTGCATTTTCCTTCGAAGAGTCTCTTCAGCATAGAATAAAGTTGACAAACAATCACATCTATTATAGCAAGAAAACGCTTGTAATCTGTTGTACTGTGCAGTTGTCGTGTATCGAATATTTAGAGAATTGGGTTTTTCTATACCTGTCAGAGGCAATTTGACAAAGGAGAAAAAATGCGAGAAGTTGCTGCAAGTAGAATTACGGAAGCTGTAAGAGATCTCTGCATAAAAGCTAATACTCAGCTCGGTGAAGACGTTTTAGACGCTCTAAAACGAGCGCTCAAGGAAGAAGAGTCACCTCAGGGAAGAGACATACTCGAAAAGCTGATCCTGAATGCGCAAATTGCCCGGGAAGAAAACATCCCGATTTGCCAGGACACCGGGTTTGCAGTGGTTTTTGTTGAGCTCGGTCAGGATGTGCATGTTTCCGGAGGATCCCTGGTGGAAGCCATTAATGAAGGGGTCAGACAGGGATACAAAGATGGTTATCTGAGAAAAAGTATTTGTCATCCGTTTACCAGGCAAAATACCGGGGATAATACTCCTGCCATAGTTCATATTGAGGTTGTGCCGGGCGATAAGATCAAGCTGATCGTGGCTCCAAAAGGAGGTGGGAGTGAAAACATGAGTCGCGTTACGATGCTCACTCCTGCTGTTGGAATAGAAGGGATAAAAGATTTTGTAGTACAGAGAGTAAAGGAATCAGGCCCCAATCCGTGTCCGCCCACCATTATCGGAGTGGGAATTGGTGGCACCTTTGAGATGGCTGCCATTCTCGCGAAGAAGTCTCTTCTCAGGGAACTAGGAACCAAAAACAGAGATCCAGAACTGCAAAAGCTGGAAGAAGACTGGCTGAAGGCGATAAATGATCTTGGGATCGGTCCCCAGGGGTTGGGAGGAAGAATTACATCCCTGGCAGTTCATATCGAAATGATGCCATGCCACATCGCGAGTTTGCCGGTAGCCGTAAATATCCAGTGCCACGCCGCAAGGCATAAAGAAATTGAGCTCTGAAAGGTTTTCTTTTGAAAGAGTGAAATCGGGACAGAGATTTCATCATTGACTACAGAATGCTAATTCTGCTAGAAATTGATACCGTTTTTGGTGAAGCAAAGGATGGATAATATGAGTGACGTGATTAAGCTTACTACGCCGTTAAGTGATGCTGACGTTGAAAAACTGAATATAGGAGACAGGGTTGAAATTACAGGGATCATATACACAGGTCGCGATGCTGCTCATAAAAGGCTTGTTGAACTGGTAAAAGAAGGGAAGGAGCTCCCTTTTGATATTAAAGGGCAAATTATTTACTACGTTGGTCCGTCACCGGCGCCTCCGGGCAGACCAGTGGGTGCTGCAGGCCCGACCACTTCTTATCGCATGGATCCCTATGCTCCGGTTCTAATTGAAGCAGGCCTTAAAGGAATGATCGGTAAAGGAGCAAGAAACCAGGAAGTTATTGAAGCCATGATGCGATTTAAAGCAGTCTATTTTGCTGCCATTGGTGGAGCGGGAGCGCTCATGGCCAAATCGATCAAAAGCGCTGAGGTAATTGCCTATCCAGAGCTTGGCCCTGAAGCCGTTCGCAAGCTAGAGGTGGTTAACTTTCCCGTTGTTGTGGTCAACGACGTTCGTGGCAATGATCTGTATAGAGAGGGAGTTAAAAAATATAGTCGTCAGAAAGCTGCTTAATTAAAGATAGGAAGAAACTGAGGAGGTTAACAAATGAAAGTATTTCAGCCGCAGAAGCGATACCGTCTTCATCCGGGTTACATAGCGTGGATCCTGCACCGTGTTACTGGAATTCTACTTGGTCTCTACCTGTTTCTGCATATCTGGGTTATCCATTATCTGGCTCAGGGAGAACAGGCTTTCAATGAAGTTATGGGTGTAGTACAGTCCCCTCTTTTTCTGATCCTTGAAGTCGGTTTGCTGGGGACTGTGGTTTATCATGGCGTAAATGGTTTGCGGGTGATTCTTGTAGATTACGGCAACATGGCGAAAAGAGATATATTCAGAAAAGCCGTTTACGTTACTTTCGCTTTATGTGCTGCAATCATAATTGCCGGTGGAATTCCAATGCTTATGCATGCGTTTAGCCACTAGTTGAGATGGAGGGTTGAAATGAAATACTTCGGTTCTGGTCGCTCAGGAGCTTTCGATTGGTTCTTTCAGAGAATATCTGGCATTGTGCTCCTTGTAACGCTCTTTCTGCACTTTTACGTTATGCACTTCGCGATCGATGGTCCTATTACATATGAAAAAGTAATGGTAAGATTGGCATCGCCGGGCTGGAAAGCCCTTGACATAGTATTTCTTGTGTTTGCCATTTATCATGCCATAAACGGGTTCAAATTGATAATTGACGATTACGTACACTCGACCGTATTGAGAGCGGTGATAGTTGGTTTGCTATGGGTGGTTGGTATCAGCTTTCTTGTAATCGGAATTATGACAATAGTTAATCTGAAGGTGCAAAGCTAGGAACAGT
>QMLL01000033.1 GCA_003646715.1 Deltaproteobacteria bacterium | reverse complement strand
TAACATGAAAATAATTGAAAAGTTTCTGCCGGTAAAATTTGTGGTAAAAGAAATACCCAGCGGACAAAAACTTAACTGTACAGGTAAAATCTTCCGGCCTATCCATCACTGAATTGTGCTGTCCTACAGCGTGGGGGTATGGAAAGCTATTTTACTCACGTTTTCACTGTTTGCCAGGGCCTTCCAATATTGGCCATGGGAGTTTGTGCAGGATATGTTAATCGATTTGATTTTTTTTGAAAACTAGCTACTTATCAAGTACCTAAGTACCCGTTTTATTGAAAGCCAAGCTCACATTTTACCGTTTCAATTCCGAGTTTCTCAATTACCATGTCAAATCGGCCTTTTTTTGAAATGTGGTTTATAAAAAGATCAGCTGCTTTTTTTAGAACACTTGCTGCTTCTTCAGGAGTTGCTATCTTCCCTATTTCAATTCCTACTTTTGGTCTGTAACCGCCATGACCAGCTATTAGAACCTTAAATCCACTTTTGGAACCAACAAAACCAATGTCTACTAAGTTCGCCCATGAACAGCAGGCAGGACAACCCGAGATCCCCACTTTTAGCTTAGGCGGGATTTTTATTCTCGCAGTCTCACTATATAGGTATTCGGCTAATGGGAGTGTCTCTTGGAAGCTCAAAGGACAATGTGGTTTGCCTATACAGGTCATGGCCTGTGAGATATCTACTGTTTTCTTTATTTTCCCACCAGCTTCTTCTATCAGTGAAATAGCTTTGACGCCCGCCTCCTTGTTTAAATCTAAGAGCATAATTTTTTGGGATGTCGTCAGATGAACTCGGGCTTCATGTTTGCGAGATATTTCCAGAATTTTCTCCAGAATGTCTACATTAACAAATCCCCCAGGGCACTCTATCAATATACCAAATGAGCCATCTTTTTTTGCCATTAAACCAGCAACTGTATTCAAGTTACTGATACTCATTTGAAAAACCTCCTCTATAAGACAGGATCTATTAATAAAAAAAGCGACCGAGAATCTTCAGTTAGAATGAAAATCAAAATACTCCCGGCCGCTTAGTAGTCGAATAGGATCAGGTTGCTTTTTCCACCTGTACCTTAATGTATTTGAGTAATGGATTCCCTCCGTTTGGATCACATGTGTTTGGTTTAATAATACCCGGCGTGTTTACTCCTCCGAATTCAGGAAATTTGGGATCAGCTTCTAAACCTCTTATGTGGCCAAATCCACCGCCAGCTGCAACTACTCCTCTCATGATATCATCCGTAAGATAAGCACTCATGGTCTTTTGTCCCCATGGTGACCTGACGATAATCTTATCCCCGTTTTCGATCCCTCTTTCTTTGGCATCTTCACTGTTAATCCATAGCGGATTGGTTGGCTTCATTTTCATTAAAGTATGATTGTTGAAGGTTGAACAGTGTTCGTGCTCATAAAGTCTAAAATTACCAAATATCAGCGGGTAGTCGTTATCAGGTTTGAATTCAGGATCTGGATCCACATAATCTGGTAATGTTTCAGCACCTTTTTCTTCTGCCACAGGGTTTTTGAAATTATATTTCCCAGTTTTTGTTTTCCCTGATGATCCGTAGCCCTCTGGAACATTAAATGAACCCCACTTCTTGTACTTATAATATTCAGCTTCATCCGTGATTATGAAGCCCTTTTCCTTTAGCTCTTCAAATGACCACGGCGTTCCTTTAAGCATATTTTCATGTGCTTCACTGATATCATTCCATGGGAAGTATTCCCGTAATCCTAGTCGAGTGGCGATCTCTTTACACATCCACCACCATGGCCTTGAGTTATAAAGAGGTTTTGTCAATTGGGCAAAATAGGCAATGAATGCTTCGAATAACCAGTCCGCTTTGACTTGGCTATCTTCAGCGGTTACACAATCGGGAAGTACCACGTCACTATATATACCAACATTGGGCATCCAAGCATCTATAGTCACTAAAAAGTCAAGGTCTTGACATGCCTTCGCAGTTGCTGCTTCATTGCCCCATGATAGAATAGCATCACCGAAGTAATTTATCATTACCTTAATTTTCCCTTCGGCCACATTCTTTGGGAACATTGCTGGAATAGCACCTGCCCACATCTTCACTTTATCCAATTTCGGTGGAGCATTTTTGGGAGGTTTAGTTTGGCCTTCGCCCCATGCAGATTTCAATTTACGTTTGAAAGGTAAGCTTGGACCTCCAGGGGCGTCGAATGTACCCAAAAGGCCGTTGAGCGCCTGAACAGCCATGGTTCCTTCATACCCATTTGGTACTTGAGAAACGCCAGCCCAGCTTCCAACTCCCTTAGCCTTTGCTGCTGCAAATTCTTTTGCAATTCTTTCAATGGTCTCCGCGGGTACTCCACTGATTTTTTCTGCCCACTCAGGAGTTCGAGGAATCCCATCTTCCTCTCCCAGCAGTCTCTTTTTAAAATCTTCGAATCCATAAGTCCAGTTTTCAACAAATTCTTTATTATAGAGTTCGTTTTTTACGATAACGTAACACATAGCCATCGCTACCGCACCATCAGTACCTGGTTTTAATGGAATCCATTCGGTGGCGGCGGCTGCTGTCTCAGATTTTCTAGGATCGAAAACCACCATTTTGGCGCCTCTTTTCAAGGCGTTTTTGATCATTGTAACCTGTCTTCTTCCGTAAGATGTCGAAAGCGGGTTCTGACCAAAAAAGATCATATAATCCGATTCAGCAGTATTTAGCCATGGTCGCTTGTCGTTGAGGTTGTGTTCGTTGGCCATACGATTGGCATTGTCACACATTGGTCTATGTGTGACTTTGTGAGCGCCATAATGATCAAAGAGCGCCTCATGATACCAGTTGTTCCAATCATTGCCTCTGAAATA
Organism: Deltaproteobacteria bacterium; assembly: GCA_003646715.1. GTDB lineage: Bacteria > Desulfobacterota > Syntrophobacteria > B119-G9 > B119-G9 > B119-G9. The sequence goes on along the minus strand of QMLL01000033.1, from coordinate 7,506 downwards.
AAGGACAGTACTCGGGTCGGCTGCTTTTAATTTGTCGGCCACAAGATCAAGAGCTTCTTCCCATGTTGCCTTTCTAAATCTGCCATTTTCTTTGATAAGTGGTTCTTTTAGTCGATAGGCACTGTAAATCTGAGCTCTTAAAGCGGCTCCTTTAGGACAGATCGCACCGCCTCCTTTTGGGTCTCCCTTCAGTCCACTAGTCTTAATAAGTATTCCGTCTCTCACAGTAGCTTTCTGGCCACATAATGCACCACAGATGTAACAGTGTGTTGGAATGGTTTTTTCTGGCTCTGGTTCTCTCGAACCTTTTGCGATTGTCACGTAGTCGCCTGCTAGGTTAAGTCCCTCTACGACGCTGCTCAGCTTTGCTATTTCATTCTTGTACTGTTCGTTGTCAGGATACAGATCACGAAATAGAAAACTCTGGGTCAACAGTGAGAGCCCTTTGTAAAAATCGGTTGTGGCTGCGAAATATAAAGTCGCATGAAATTCTGGAATCCAGTTGATCAGGTGAGTATTAATAAATTCCTGAGCAGCATCCGTTTCCCCTTTGTCAAGGAGATATTGTACAAATTCAAGTTCCACCGCTATGTGATCATCTAGATCTTTGTAATCTTTAGACTTGTGAACTCCAGCTTTGTGAAAGATCTCCCTTATCTTAAATACAGGTTCCTGCATCACAATCGGTTTTCCTGTTACATGAACGGATTCATAAGGAAAAGCGGGATTTTTCCCGGCATTCAGAAAAAGATCAGCGTATTCATAACTCAGATCCTTATAGGTATCGATTTTCGTGTTCCCCAAATACTTGGCTATCTTCCCGGCTCCTTTGCCAAGATCCGAAAAGGTACACTCTTTGGCGAAATTTTGCAGCCTCTTTACGAAGTCCTTGTCTGTTAGCTTCAGCACAAGGTCTTTGGAAATTTCATCACGATACAGGGTTGATAAGAATTTGTAAATCGCTGCTCTCTGCTTTACAAAATCACCATTTCCCATTTTAATCCTCCCTATTCAATTGATATTACTCTGAAGTGTTAACTTATAAGAATGCCAAGCATAGTGCAATATTTTTTAGGCAAAAAGCAAAAATTAATTACGTTTGATATGTAATCCTGAAAATATATCTAAAATTTGATATTTCGGTATTTGCAATCTCTGTACTTCACTCTAGGCTGAAGATAAGAGACACACCCCATGTTGTGTGGTAATAAGTGTTCCGTGTCTGTAGTTTTTTCATTTGTGTGGATGTCAATTAATTTTTGTCAGGAGATTTTTTGGAATTAATCCCTGATACTATATTCACGCTTACGCTCTTGCATGTTGGGTTTAAAAGTAAAAAAACGAAGACTGAGCGTTCTAACCTGCTACAGTAAAATACAATAAAAAGGGGGTACCGAACCCTACTCCTAAAGAAACATTTTCTTTTTGGTGCTACGCTGTCAAAAACTTTCGCTAATATTGTAACCTACATGGTAGAAATCGCATTCCCACAACCGCTCTCGGGGTATGAAAATATAGATTCGATGTTCAAAACCAGCTTGATTATATTTTCCCAATAAAAAATTTTTTGATATTTTTGCTGCGTTTCGCTATGAAAATCTTCTCCACAAACTCGCGCGAGCAACAAGTTAGGTGAAAAAAAGTACAAAGTAACTTACCAACATAAACCTTCACAATATACCATTCAAAGAACGGTATAAATTCTGAGGGATTCTGGCCTAGTAGGTACTCCTTAATCTGAAGCAGCAAATATCATGCCCTATGTTAAAGATTTATATATGGGTTAGCTCGACCTGTTTTGAGTTTATATATAAGTAACTGTTTATACAATACAAATGACTGTTTTGAATAACGCTTGGAAATCCTTATATCTTTTTTGACATAGAATCCTGTAGAATTTTGATTAACCAAGCGGCTCAATATTATCCCAAACAGTGCAAAAAAAAATTGCACCATGAAGATAACACTACCAGCAAAGTTAGATTACAGAATATGCCCTCTTGTTTGGTTGCTTGTGATTCTGGCATGCAATAAAATTTTGCACGGTTGTGTTGGAAGCTTGTTATGAGTTTCATTAATTGCTAACATAAACACCAGAAAGCAAGCGATGGCTAGTTATTTTTAGCCTGTTGGTTGTGTTCATGGAGAGGTATTATTGTCAAACGTTGCAAAAATAGCAGAGATAGCGGTCTTCTTACCCCTGGATTATTCACTTCATTACTCAGTTCCCGAAGTTTTGAGTACCAGGATCAAAGCGGGGCAACGAGTTATTGTGCCGGTAGGCAAGCGGAATTTAATAGGCGGTCTTGTGCTATCAACTTTCTCTGTTATTCCCCGGGATCTGGAAATTGACCCGGCTCGGCTCCGCCCCATAACTGCATTGATAGATGAAGTTCCTATTTTGCCGGAAAAGATGGTTCCTTTTATCAGATGGCTTTCTTCTTACTATTTTTACCCGATAGGCGAGACGGTCAATACCATTTTACCTTACGGGCTGCGTGTCGTTACCTCAATTAAACTTACCGTCACTGAAGAAGGGCTTAAAGCTCTAAATCAGGGAGTATTGTCTGAGGTTGAAGAAAATGTGGTGAAAGCTATTCTTGATTTGAGTAATCCAACCATTTCAAGAGTGGTAAAGAACCTTGCTATCCCTGATTGCTTCAGGTTCATAACACGTCTTCGCCAGAAAGGAATGCTTACCACCCTTGAATCTTTGAGGGAAGAAAGACGCTACAAAAAAACCGCGAAGTTCGTTATCGCCGTGGATAAGGATTTTCCAGCTCCGCGCAAAAAATCGGAAAAACTTGAGAAGCTCTGGTCGCTTCTGCAGCAAAATCCGGAGGGGATTCTTCTGGCAGAACTCGAAAAACAGGTTCCCGGAGCCTACTACTGGGTCAATAAATTAAAAAAAACAGGTATTGTCAGAGTTGAAGAGAGAGAACTTTCATACGATTTGTTTGAAAACGATGTATCTGTCGAACGAGGCGCGTCTATCACACCTACGAAGGCACAGGAAGAAATAATTAATGCGATTTCCTCTTACGTCTCGAAAAAATCTTACCAGGTTTTTTTGCTTCATGGTGTTACTGGAAGCGGGAAGACGGAAGTTTATAACAACCTCATTGATCTCGCCTTGAGATGTGATCTCCAGGCAATGGTTATTGTGCCTGAAATAGCCTTGAGTACGCACCTTGAAAGAGTTCTTTACGAAAGATTTGGACACATAGTGGCCGTTTTACACAGCGGGCTTACTCCCAGGGAAAGGTTTGACCAATGGAGAGGGATCCTAGAAGGGAAATACAAAATTGTTGTGGGTGCGAGATCCGGGGTATTCGCTCCTTTGAATAACCTGGGCTTGATTATCGTCGACGAAGAACAGGATTCTTCCCTGAAACAGGATAGCGGCTTGAGGTATCACGGAAGAGACACAGCCATTATGCGCGCTAAACTGGAAGACATCCCCGTGCTGCTTGGCTCTGCAACCCCAAGCCTCGATTCATATCATAATGCCCTTATAGGGAAATATAAACTCCTGGAATTGCCGGAGAGAATTCACAAGCGCTCCTTGCCCCATGTGGAAGTTGTGGATATGCGTCGAGAAGGGAGAAAAACCACGATTTTTTCAAGGCAACTCCTTGATGAGATCACAAAAGCATTGAATAAAAATGACCAGATACTTCTCTTTCTAAACAGGAGAGGATTCGCCACGTTTCTTATCTGTCTTGTGTGTGGAGAAGTTATAAAGTGCGAAAGATGCGCAATAAGTCTCACTTACCATAAAAGAACCAATGATCTTCGATGCCATTATTGTGGTTTTGTTCGCCCAGTGGTATCAGAATGTCCGAAGTGTGGCAATCCGACTATCAAGCTGTATGGTTTTGGTACCGAGAAAATTGAAGAAGAATACAAAAAGCTTTTCCCGGGAACCAGGACGAGGCGGCTCGATAGCGATGCCGTGCGAAGCAGGAGGTTGTATGCCAGGATATTTAAGGCAGTTAGAGAAAGAAAGATTGATGTGCTCATTGGTACACAGATGCTGGCAAAAGGGCACGACTTTCCGGGAATTACCCTGGTAGGAGTTGTATCTGCCGATACCACTCTCCAGCTTCCTGACTTCAGGGCAAGTGAAATTACCTTCCAGCTGCTCACCCAGGTGGCTGGAAGAGCAGGTAGGGGTGAATACCCTGGGAAAGTGCTCATCCAGAGTTATAATCCTCACCACTATGTTTTCCATTATACACAAAGTCACGATTATAAAGGTTTTGCCACTGAAGAACTTAAATTACGCAAACAACTTAATTATCCACCCTTTACAAGGTTGATCAGGTTTCTGGTTACCGGGCCTTCGGAAAAAAAAGTGAAAAAAGTGGCGATGATTATTGCCGGCAAATGCGTAGAACTGATAAAGGAAAGTCCTGAATTTGCGGATGTAAACGTTCTTGGCCCCGCAGAAGCTCCCCTTTACCTTGTTAAAAAACAGTTCAGGTATCATCTTTTTGTGAGGGCACCGAGTGCACGAAAAGTGCAAAATTTCTCACACAGGCTGATTTCAAGCTTTTCTCGTGGCCGCGATACTCGAGGAGTGAAGATAATAGTCGATGTTGATCCGATTAACGTAATGTAGCTGTTCATACGCCAGAGATTAAAATACGGATTAGATTTTCAAGATAAATTAGGGATTGAATCTTAAGTGCGAGTTGCTTAAAATTAGAACGTAAAATTGCCTAAAATTTATTTTTTTTATTTTACAAAGGGATAAGTTGAAATGGCCATTTTGAAAATAAAAACGTACCCCGATAGCGTGCTGAGAAGTTTTGCGAAACCTGTTAATGGAGTTGATAGGGACGTTCGGAAGCTTATAGACGATATGGCTGAGACCATGTATGAGGCTCCCGGAATAGGTCTTGCCGCGAATCAGGTCGGAGAGTTGAAGCGAGTAATCGTAATTGATATTCAAAGAGAGGGTGAATCTACGGGGCTGATTGCGCTGGTGAATCCGGAAATTGTTGAAAGAAAGGGTAGCATTGCCATTGAGGAAGGCTGTTTGAGTGTTCCGGATTACTATTCTGAGGTTAAACGAGCCGAGGAAGTGAGAGTGAGAGGGCTTGATTTGAATGGCAAACAGATCGAGATTGATGCAAAGGGGCTTCTCGCCGTGGTCTTTCAGCATGAAATAGATCACCTAAACGGAAAATTGTTCATTGACCGCCTTAACCCCATAAAAAGAGAAATTTTCAAAAGAAACTGGAAAAAGAAGAAGAAAAAGAAAGGTTAACTTGAAACAGGATTTCCCGAAAGTCATATTTTTCGGAACCCCTGAGTTTGCAATTCCTTCCTTGAAGGCCCTGGTTGAAAGGAAAATCCCTGTGGAACTTGTGGTGACCAGGCCTGATCGCAAAAAGGGACGAGGGCAAAAATTGAGTGCGCCCCCCGTAAAGGAATTCGCTACAGAGGCAGGGCTGGAATGTTATCAGCCAGAGACGCTTAAAGACCCCGAGGTAATGGAGAAACTTGGCAAGTACGAAGCAGACTGCCTGGTCATCGTGGCTTACGGACAGCTCATACCGAGGGAGCTGATTGAGATGACTCCGCTGGGAGCTATTAACGTTCATCCTTCCCTTTTGCCAAAGTACAGAGGGGCTGCACCGATTCAGCGAGCAATTATGACTGGGGAAAGCGAAACCGGTGTCAGCATAATGCTTCTGGACGAAGGAATGGACTCTGGTCCCATTTTATCCCAGGAAAAAATTGCGATTAAATCCGATGATACGCTGGGAATACTGCATGATAAGCTTGCACAAATGGGAGCTGAGATACTTGTAGATGCTATTAAAAATTATTACCGTGGTGAGCTTAATCCCGTGCCTCAGGACCACGAAAAAGCTACTTTTGCTCCGGCAATAAGCAAATCGGAGTGCTTAATAGATTGGACACGAAGTTCTGAGGACATTTGTAACCTGATCAGGGCAATTGATCCCGTGCCCGGGGCATACACGTATTGGGATGGTAAAATACTAAAGATTTTTAGCCCGAGGGTTGAAAAAATTGAACTTGGCGGGAAACCGGGAGAGGTTGTGGAAGCAGCACCTCACGGCCTGTTGGTGGCGACAGGAGATGGTATTGGGTTGAGGATAAACGAAGTTCAGTTGGCCGGTCAGAGACGCATGAAATTTGCAGAATTTGCGAGAGGAAAAGGTAAAAAGCTAATTCCCGGGACGATTTTAGGAGGTGAATAAGTGTTCTATGCTGAGAGATGTGATTTCTGTGGTGAATGTTTATCAAGCTGTCAGTATCTGGACTATGATGAGGAAAGAGCTCAAAAGGAAATGAAAGAGCTTGTGGAAGGCGGATGTCCTCCCGTGGTGGCAAATTGTGTCACGTGTGTGGCATGTAACCAGGTTTGCCCGAACGGTGCCAATCCTTTTGACCTGATAAATGAGCGCCAGGAAGAAACCGGTGCTCTGAGTATCCCGAAAGAATCCTTCGAAAAATTTGCACAGTTACATAATTTGCCCTCGAAGGTGGTAAGCGGAGATCCGGAAAAGCCGGCGATGAACCTGTGTATAGTTGGTAACATGGTTAAAGATCAGGTAGCTGGCTCACTCTTTTCCGGGCTCACACTTGTCGAAGGTGCCGATTATTTTTGTACCCTTGGGTATGTCCATCTGGGTAAGCCAAGCATTGTGAAAGAAAATATATCGAAATTTGTTGAAAATCTGGCAGCACTTGAAAAGGATGAAGTGATTTGCTTTCATGACGACTGCTATGCGACTTTGAAAGCAAAAGCCGATGAATGCCACGTGGAAGTTCCCTTTAAAGTGACGCATTTGTTTGAGTATCTTGCAGAGCAGCTAAAAGAAAGACAAAATGAGATTAAGCCCCTGGGATTAAAGGTTGCTTATCAGGCACCCTGTGCATCGAGGTACAGCCCGGAAAAAGATGTGTATCTGGATGAAATTTTTGACCTTGTTGGAGTAAAAAGGGTATCCAGGAAGCACGAAGGCATGAAAGGGTTATGCTGCGGTGCGCCTCTTATGGCAAAGGACCGAGAAAGAGCCATGAAAATAAAATTAAAGAATATAGAAGATGCTGCTGAGCATGGCGCAGAAGCCATGATATTTTTGTGCCCGATGTGTTTTTTGAACCTGAGGAAACTTTGCAGGGAACGAAATATACGGCCTATTTTTATTTCTGATCTTTGTTATTATGCTCTTGGTGAAAAAGAATATTGATAGTTACAAAATAATGATTAAAATTATTGACGAAGGCAAAATTATATGTTAAAAGACCAAGCTCGATTGCTTTTGAAGGGCCGTTAACTCAGTTGGTAGAGTATCTGCCTTTTAAGCAGAGAGTCGCTGGTTCGAATCCAGCACGGCCCATAGAATGTGTCCCCATCGTCTAGCCAGGTCCAGGACACCGGCCTTTCACGCCGGCAACACCGGTTCAAATCCGGTTGGGGACGCCAATTAATATGTTGTAAATTCAACATGTTACTTTAAAACT
>QMLL01000032.1 GCA_003646715.1 Deltaproteobacteria bacterium | reverse complement strand
AGATGGCCCCGACACAGCAACGGTGACCGTCAGGGTTACCGACTCCGGCGGGCTTTTTGATACTGAAACTTTTATAGTTCGCGCAAATAACGTGGATCCTGAACTCGTAATTTCCGGTGAAGACAAGATGCATCCGGGTGTTGAATATACGTTAAATCTCTCCAGCACTGATCCCGGAGATGACACCATTACAAGCTGGCAAATCAACTGGGATGATGGAACAATCGAAACTATCACAGGTAATCCATCCAGCGTGACCCATACTTATGCGGAAGCAAAGCCCTACATTGGTGACTTTGACAAAGATGGAGATGTCGACGGAACCGATCTTTACACGTTTTCAAGTCAGTATGGCAGCAACGGTTCAGGGCTTGTGGCTGATCTGGATCATGACGGCGACGTGGATATGGATGACTTTGACATCTTTAGGTCTAACTACGGCAAAATAGGCTGGGACGCTTATGCAATCAGTGCTAAAGCCTCTGACGAAGACGGAACATACAGCTCAAATACTATTTACGTGACTGACCCGCCGCTTGAGACAGGATCTGAAAATACTCCAGTAGACTCCGAGGGAAGCTTTTCAAACGACTCTGAAAATACTGGTAATGCAGACACAAACGAAACTAAAGGAAGCGCCGGCGAGGCTGCTCTTTCGGAAGAAGAAATACTCGACAAGCCGGTTTATGACCTGCCATCCGAGGAAACTTCCGGGACGCCCGGTTCAAATCAAATTGAAACAAACAGAGAGGCTTCCAGTTCTGACGTTGATCCAATCGTCCTCGACGCGTACGTGGCCTCTGAAGAAAGTTCACTTGGCGCTTCTGGCTTGATTGACTGGTCTGATTATGGGTCAAACAGAAAAGAAGATAAAAAAGACAGGCTACACCTATATGGTCAGAATTCATATCCAGGTTGGGCACGAGATTTTGTTACCAACATTGAAAAAATAGATGTAACAGACAACCCAAATAAGGAAATTTCCATAACTCTCGAAAAGAGCCATATTAAACAGAGATTGCATGGAAAAGGGAGATTAAGAAGCAGGCTGAGTTAAATTCTAAATCCCCCTAAATCCCCCTTTACGAAAGGGGGACTTTGGGCAGGCTTTTTAAAACTTAAGGAAAATCGGTAAATGATTGGTGGTTCAACAAGAAGCGCGACTCCAGCAACATCTCTAAATATTTATCCCGAACGAATTGAGCCCAGAGAAACATGGGGTGAATGGTTCTGGAGGGGTGTGAAAAGTCGCCTGGTACCCAGACTACCACTGAGGTCACATTCACTGGAGTATGTATCCGAAAAGGTCCGGCAGGAAGAAAAAACCATCACAACCTTTACAGACGAACAGCTCCGCACTTTAGCTTCTGGCTTGCGTCAGCAACTGAGGTTAACCGGTCTAAAAGAGGATCTGGTAATCAAAAGTTACGCCCTCATTAGAGAAGTTGTTTCCAGAACACTCAGTATGAGACATTTTGACACCCAGATCTACGGTGGCTGGATGATGCTTCTTGGCAATATTGTTGAAATGGAAACCGGTGAGGGAAAAACACTTACCTGTACTCTACCTGCAAGCACTGCGGCTCTAGCAGGCATTCCAGTACATGTCATTACAGTGAACGACTACCTTGCATCCCGGGATGCCAAGTGGATGGGACCAATTTACAATTTCCTCGGGATATCCGTAGGCGTTGCCACTCAAGATAAAGACCTTACTGAAAGAAAAGCCGCATACAGGGCTGATATAACGTACTGTACGAATAAAACGGTAGCCTTCGATTATCTGCGAGACAGAATTACCCTGGGCACATCTCCAAGCCGCCTCAGATTACAGGTGGAAAAACTCTGCGGCAGAAACACCAAAGCATCAAAATTGATATTGAGAGGACTCTACTTTGGAATTGTAGACGAAGCAGATTCCGTTCTCGTTGACGAGTGTCGCACCCCGCTCATAATAGCAGGAACAGGCGGTTCGCAGGAAGAACAGGTTATTTTTTCAAAAGTCCTGGAAATAGCAGAGCAGCTTAAAACTGGTGCCGATTTTACGATAGACTTTGTTAAAAGGAGTATCGAATTCACGGAAAAGGGGAAATTACACCTAGAGATCCTGGCTGAGAATGAGAATATTACCTGGGTAGGTAGTCATTTTCTGGAAGAATTGACCATACAGGCTCTCACAGCCATTCATCTTTTTGCCAGAGACAAAGACTATTTGGTGAAGGATGGCAAAGTCCAGATCATCGACGAATATACCGGCCGACTGATGGAAGATCGCTCATGGGAACGGGGACTTCACCAGTTTATCGAACTGAAGGAAGGTTGCGAGATGACCACCATCAGGGAAACTCTCGCAAGAATCAGCTACCAGCGCTTTTTCAGAAAATACAAGCTGCTGGCAGGGATGACAGGAACGGCAAGGGAAGTGGCAGAAGAACTCTATTACGTATATGGACTTAAGGTTATTACCGTGCCCACTAACGAACCGCTGAAAAGATCGTACTTGCCAGACAAGATTTTACCCACGGCAAACGAAAAATGGGAAACAATTATCAAGGAAGTGAAAAAGCTTCATGACATGGGGAGACCGGTTTTAATTGGAACGCGATCAGTTGCAGACTCGGAACACCTAAGCATTCTGCTAGAAAATGCAGGACTTCCTCATGAAGTTTTGAACGCCCGTCAAGATGAAAAGGAAGCGGAAATCATCAAGAATGCTGGACAGAGGGGACAGATAACAGTCGCAACAAACATGGCAGGACGTGGTACTGATATCCTCCTGGGCGAAGGTGTGGCAGAGCTCGGCGGCTTACATGTAATCGCAACAGAACGCCATGATGCCAGACGAATTGACAGGCAGCTTTTCGGAAGATGTGGCAGGCAGGGTGATCCGGGTTCATGCCAGGCAATCCTATCTCTGGAAGACGAACTGTTGCTAAAGTTCGGAGGGTTTTTATCCAAGTTTATTGCTGGTAACACCAGGCTCAAGAAAATGCTACCTGATTGGTTAAAAAGGTTCATAATTTTCCGGGCACAGAAAAGGGCTGAAAAGATACATGCAAGAGTCCGAATGAGCCTTCTTAAGATGGACAAAAAGGTTGGTACTGCTCTGGCGTTCTCCGGTAAAGTAGACTGATGGACACCAGCCCCTTCCCCAAAATTCCCTGTTATTCGCCAATAAAGCTTACTTTACACTTCAACCCCGCATGTATTGACAGATCTGGGTTAGGAAGCCTAAGGCGGATTCCAAACGTGCCACTAGCAGCGTCCACCACCTGATCAACAATAGTTACCGTAGCTTGATATTCACCTTCTACCGGAGATTCGGGAATTATCCTGGCTTTCATCCCCTTTTTGATCTTTTCCAGTAGATCGACGGGAGCTATAACCTCCACGTTTAGTGGATTCAGCTGGGTTATAACAAGCATCTGCACGGTTTCTTCAACATACTCTCCCGGAGAGACAAGCCTCTTCAACACCACCCCATCAACAGGGCTCCTTATCGTCTTTAATTTTAATAACTCCCGCGCCTTTTCCAGCTCCAGCCTTCTGATTTTAAGTTCGGTCTCAAGTTCATCTTTCTTAATTTCAGCAGCGAGCTTTTTCTGAAACAGTACCTGACTTCTCTCAAGCTTCCGCTTGTAGAATTCTACCTGGGCCTTAGCAAGTCTTACCGCTATTTTTTCCAGATCCGACTTCAGCAGGATCACCTTTTGTCCTTTTTTAACGTAATCACCTCGTTCCACGAGTATCTTATCCACAATTCCTGGCGATTGCGTTCCCAGCTCAACTGTTTCAGATGCTTCTATGATACCTTCAAGTACCGGAAGGGAACTATTTTCTGGAATGCAAATGCCAGGCAAACCTATAGATACCATGAAAAAAACCATTAAACTTCGCAGTAAAAAATTGATCTTAAAAAAGTGCATGGTTGATCCTACTGATGTTTCAAACAGTTATTAACCATAATTATATCTTCATCACTTAAGATACCCGCTGATTGTTTCAACTTAATGTTATTCAGAACGTACTCGTAGCAGGCTTTATAGTATTCCATGGTAGCACGGGTCAGTTCCCGTTGAGCATCTAGGACTTCTACACTCTCATAAAGTCCCGTTTCATACCCTTCCTGCTTCAACTGCAGTGCGGCTTCCTGTGATTTGCGGTAAGCTTCAAGAGCCCTGATCTTATCTATCGAAGTTTTGACATTCAAAAATGCAGCCCGCGTTTCTCGAACAACCCGTCTTTTTTCTTTATCAAGCATCGAAATTGCTTCCCTGTAACGTGCCTGTGCCTCTTTTATTTTAGAAAGCACAAGACCACCCTGAACCAGGGGAAGGGAAAATCTGATTCCGGCTTCCCAGTAATTGGCTTTGAAACCGCCACCAAACTCTGTTCCGGAAGACTCATGATGTCTCACGTTACCAGTAAAATCCACAACCGGATAATTTGCAGCATATTGCTTTTTGACTTCTTCTTCCGCCACAGCAACCTTATGTCTCTGCAAAGATAACCTTATGTTTTGTTTTAGAGCCGCTTCAACCCAGCTATCGACACTGTCTGGATGAGGTTTAACCGGAATTATCTTCTTGAATGGCATTACTTCTATGTTGGTCTCCTTGGTGATCTCTGTCAAAGCTTCAAAGGCATCCTCTTTTAAATTTTTGGCTTCGATGAGCTTGGCCTTTGCCAGATTTAATCGTGCCTCTGCGTCATACATGTCGGTTACCCCTGCAAGCCCTCTATCATACTTTTCCCTGGTTAAGGCATAAAAGGCTTGCACCGCATCCCTTTCAATCATAACCGTTCTTATGGCACCCAGCGTTATGAGACACTTAAGGTAGGCTTCTACAACTCTTACCATCAAATCCTGCCTGGAAGCCTCAAACTCGGCATCGGCTACCTTCTCTTCCTCACCGGCCTGCCTCACACGCACAAAAAACGCATAATTAAAAATCGGTTGCTTAAGGTTAAGCGACAAAGAAGTCCTGTCGTAATGAGTTTGCCCTTCCCTGTACAGGAAGCTGTCACTGTTTTTTATATCCTGGTAGGTGTAGGTTTGCTCCGCATCGGCATTCAGTGACGGAAGCAGGTTCGCTATGGCCTGTCGTTTGATTTGTCTTGAAGCTTCATAAGCATGGGTTGCGGCTTGAAACGCTGCATCGTTTTTCTGAGCTAGTTTATAGTAATATAAGAGATCTTTTGAGAGGGCATTCTGGGGCAATAGAAAAAGCAGGATAATACTTATTAACCATACACGCGAAAATAATCTGATATTACACCCGTGAATTGATATTTGACTCACCTTGTGCTTTACTTTTAGATGGATTTATTAATCAATGAAAGATTGATAAATTCCGACAATTTATTTTTTATAATCTCTTTTTTAATTTCTACTTGTCAACAGTAAATTGAAATATGAACCTACAAAACCGCGAGGGGGGCAACATGACTCAGCTAAAAGACAAGAACGTATTAATCACCGGTGGCGCAAGTGGCATTGGCAGGCAAATGGCTTTTCTTATAGCAAAAGAAGGAGGGCGAATAATTATCTGGGACATAGATAAAGAGAAGATGAAAGAGGTGGAGGATAAGATTAAAAAAGCCGGGGGAGTGGCATATTCTTATTATTGTGATCTCTCTGTTCGAAAAAACATCTACGAAACGGCTGAGATCGTCAAGAAAAAGCAAGGTACTGTAGATGTTTTGATCAACAACGCAGGAATCGTATCCGGTAAGCCTTTTTTCGAACTTTCGGATGAACTGATCGAAAAAGCTTTTGCAGTGAATACTCTTGCCCACTTCTGGACCGTAAAAGCTTTTCTCCCGGACATGATCAAACAAAATTCCGGGCATATTGTCACCATATCTTCTGCCGGTGGATTAATTGGAGTAAACAAGTTATCCGATTACTGTGCGTCTAAGTTTGCCGTTTTCGGTTTTGACGAATCTCTCAGAATGGAATTTAAATCCCGCCGGTTGAATATCAAAACCACCGTCGTTTGTCCTTATTACATAAATACCGGCATGTTCGAAGGTGTTAAAACCAGATTTCCTTCCATTCTCCCAATCATGGACGAAAAGGAGGCTTCCAGGAAAATCGTTGAAAGTATAAAGAAGAACAAACCACGCCTCTTTATGCCACCAATAGTCTACACGGTCCCATTGCTAAGATGTTTGCCGGTTTGCGTATTTGATTGGGTCGCCAGCTTTTTAGGTATCAATAAAAGCATGGATGAATTTAAGGGAAAATAGCGATAATGAGGGAAAATGATGAAAAAACTAAGCACTGCTGGAGAAAAGATCGCAGGATGTAATCCCGCTACGGGAGAAAAACTTGGAGAATTTGACGTAAATACAGTCGATGATGTAAAATATGCCATCCGGAAGGCTCGAGAAGTACAGCCCAAATGGGCATCGCTCTCCGCTAAAGAAAGAGCCTCCAGAATAATGAAAATCAGAGAATTCCTCGTCAATAATGTCGACGACCTTGCTCTGACCATTTCAAGAGACAACGGCAAAACAAGGATCGATGCGCTGGTCACGGAGATACTGCCGGCTATCCTTGCAACCAAGTATTACTGCAAGAAGGCACCCTCTTTTCTGAGAGATCGTTATTTATTTCCTGGCTCCTTTCTCCTGGCCAATAAAATCAGCAAGATAAGGCGTGTTCCTTATGGCGTCGTTGGTATCATATCGCCCTGGAATTATCCTTTTTGCATACCATTTTCAGAAGTAATAATGGCTCTTCTTGCTGGGAATGCGGTAGTGCTGAAAGTTGCCACTGAAACCCAGCTAGTGGGCCACAAACTGAAAAAAGCAATTGACGTTGCAGATCTCCCGGATGGTTTGTTTACTTACATAAACATGCCCGGACGGTTGGCAGGTGATGCTTTCCTTAATGCCGGAGTGGACAAGCTCTTTTTTACCGGATCTACCACAGTTGGAAAAGAATTGATGAAAAAAGCTGCCAATACGCTGACACCTATATGCCTTGAACTGGGCGGAAATGATCCGATGATAGTATGTGAAGATGCCAATCTGGAAAGAGCCGCCGCCGGAGCCGTGTGGGCGGGACTTCAAAATGCCGGACAATCGTGCGGTGCAGTGGAGCGGATATATGTGCATGAATCTGTCTATGAAAAGTTCCTTGAAATACTTAAGGAGAAAGTCGAAAATCTTAGGATCGGAGTGGACACCAATTTTCAAATTGACATTGGAGCAATCACCACGGCTCGCCAGATGAAAATTGTAGAAGAACACATAGAAGACGCTTTGAGTCGGGGGGCAACCATCTATGCACAATCAAAACCTCCGAAAAACCTTAAAGGGAATTTTTTGCCAGCAATTGTTCTTGTCAACGTAAATCATTCCATGAAAATAATGAAGGAAGAAACTTTTGGACCGGTACTCCCTGTAATGCCCTACAGGTACACAAGTGAAGCTATTGCACTGGCAAATGATTCAACCCTCGGATTGACGGCTTCCGTTTGGTCCAGAAACAGGAAAAAAGCAAAAGAAATAGGACAGAAGATAAAGGCTGGAGTTATAACCATTAACGACCATCTGATGACTCACGGTATGCCGGAGACTCCATGGGGTGGTTTTAAAGAGTCTGGTATCGGGAGAACCCATGGTAAGATTGGCTTTGACGAGATGACGCAGGTCCAGGTAGTAGTGGACGACCTGCTGTCCTCTACCAAAAAGGGACTATGGTGGCATCCCTACGAAAGGAGACTTTACAATAGATTTAAAGGAGCGATTGATATTGTTTCCGGAAAAAGCTGGTTGAACAAGTTAAAAGGCTTATTCTCTTTAGCAAGGATTTTCCCAAGAATATTTTTCTAATTTCAGGTGGTAACCCTGATCATAAGATTCGGGCCCCTTTTAGGTCTAAGGTCAGCTAAGGGGCCCGGTGACGCGGAGGCAACTCTTTTTTGGAGTGCCTTGGGATGGGGGGTCAGTGATCCGAGACAGACAATTATTATTCTAAGCTACCTTTTTCAATGCTACCACAACCTCTGGCGTCGGTTGTTCCATCACAGGCGCAATTTCAATCACTTCTTCCTTCACTTCATACAACCTAACTGCATTTCTGAAGAAATATAGAGATAATCCCATCACCGGAATGGCAAGCAAAACACCAATCACAGGGAGAAATGTGATGCCCACTACGAGAAAAAGGAGTCCGATCACCAGAAAAGCACAAGACAACACCATTCCAGCTAATCTATCTATTATCGTGATCTTCTTTTTCATGATAGCCTCCTTTTGCTATATCAAGATAAAGACCGTGCTTTTTGACCACTATATAAAGCAAGCATGGTGCCACCGAAGGATATTCCGGTGCAGGTTCTCTAACACACTGTAATTAAGAGACAATTAAAGAGATATGAAGGCCCTTGTGCAGACAGCCAAAATTTTTCAGTTCTAGGATGTGGCCCAGGATGATACGACCGAAAGATCGCCTCTAAATAGTGTGGAATATCAATATGATAGAATGTAGCATATCGGGACACTATACTTTGCTGCGATA
Organism: Deltaproteobacteria bacterium; assembly: GCA_003646715.1. Classification (GTDB taxonomy): domain Bacteria; phylum Desulfobacterota; class Syntrophobacteria; order B119-G9; family B119-G9; genus B119-G9. Next base: position 1,830 of record QMLL01000032.1, on the reverse strand, counting down.
CATAAAGGAGATACTGAATGGTTAATTTCCGGTAGGAAACAAATAGTAACACGATTAGATCGAGTTCGGAATGCCATACTTTTCGAGTTTCCTGTAGAGAGTACTTCTGCTTATTCTAAGCCTCTTCGCCGCCAGGTTTTTGTTTCCGTTACATTCTTTCAATATTTTAAGAGGATGCTGTCTTTCGATATCTTCCAGGCTTTCCCCGGTTAAACCCTTTTCTTCAGTTGCCTTTTTCAAATATTCCGGTAAGTCTTTTGTAGTGATCTTTCTGCCACAAGCCAATATAAATGCATGTTCCAGTACATTTTCGAGTTCTCTCACGTTTCCCGGCCACTGATACTTGAGCAGAATCCTCTGGCACTCGGCATCCAATCCCTCAACGTTCTTTTTTGAACGCTCATTCAATTTGCTCAGAAAATCATTCGCCAGAAGGAGGACATCTGAAACACGTTCCCTCAAAGGGGGCATCCTCAAGGGGATCACGTTCAAGCGATAGTAAAGATCTTCCCTAAAATTTCCCTTTTCAATTTCTTCTCTCAAGTCTTTGGAAGTAGCGGCAAGGATACGCACATCCACCTTTATAGGGTTTTCACCGCCAACCCGCTGAAATTCTTTGAACTGTATAACCCGAAGTAGCTTCACCTGTGCTTCCAGGGGCAATTCGCCAATTTCGTCAAGAAAAATTGTTCCCCCGTGTGCCATTTCAAAACTTCCTTTCCTTGTGCGAATGGCACCGGTAAATGCCCCTTTTTCATGTCCAAACAATTCACTCTCTATAAGCGAGAATGGATATGCTGCACAATTTACCACAACGAACGGACCATTTGAGCGATAGAGCTCATGAATTTGTCTTGCTATTAGTTCTTTTCCAGTTCCGCTTTCTCCCTGGATTAAAACGGTTGCGTCGGATTCTGCGACACTCATCACAAGCCTGTAAATTTCTTCCATCTTTTTGTCCCGACCTATAAGATCTCCGAACTTCCACTTTGCTCCTGCCATTTCCCGAAGAGCTTCCAGTTGTTCCTCCTGCAAAACGGCCCTTCTTATGGCTCCCGCCACCTGAGCCAGCAAAAGCGATATCATCTTAAGGTCCCTTTCGGGATCCACATGTGAAACACCCACGATAGCAGCTCCAACCATGGGCTCTTTCTCCTTGGTAATTGGCACAATCGCGATCTCTTCATCCTTGGATTTATCGACGCTGGGCAATAATGATACAATTTCTTCAGGCTTCAGTATCTCAGGTTTCTTGAGAAATCTGACCAGAGACGCTAGCTTCTTGGAAATACTAACGTGCTGGTAACTATAATTCTTAACAATGTCCTCTCTGGACCCGTTCAAGACGAGGACCGCATAGCATCTGTGTCCCGTGGCACAACAGATCTTTTCCTCCACGAGCTCAATTATCTCCTTCATTGTGGGAATTTCTGCCACAGACTGAGTAATTTCGTAGATTGTCTCAAGCTGCTTGTAAGTTTTGGTCAATTCATCTGTAGCCTCCCTGACCTTCACTTCCAGATCATTGGCATATTGCTTAATTTGTTTTCTCATCGCGATTTTTTCATGAGCTCTCCTCAGGGCCACATCCAGGGCTTCCTTTTGTATGGGTTTATTGATGAAATCGGAAGCCTCGTACTGAAGAGCCTTAATCGCACTTTCCATATCTCCGTGGCCCGTGAAAACAATAACCTCCGTGTCCGGATTTAGCAGCTTAAGACGTTTTAGCACCTCAATACCATCAAGCCCAGGCATTCTTATATCTGTTAGTACAATGTCCGGCTTTTCTCGCTGGAAAAGCGCTATACCAGCCTCTCCGCTTTCAGCCGT